>JAQSXN010000170.1 GCA_029256665.1 Paenibacillus sp. | reverse complement strand
GGCAAAATCATGAAGGATTTCACGGCAGCCCCGATCAAGCGGAGCGATATCGTCGGCGGATACATTCTTAGCGCCTTTACGGTGGGCGTCGTGATTAGCTTGGTCACGCTGGTCGTGGCCGAGGTTTATATTGTGGCCAATGGCGGGGAATGGCTCTCCGCAGGCGCCTTGATTCAAATCATCGGGCTTCTTGTACTCTCCGTGCTGGCGAGCAGCTCCATCGTCTTTTTTATCACGTCCCTGCTTCGGACCCAAACCGCGTTTACAACGGGAAGCACCGTTATCGGCACGTTAATCGGCTTTCTGACCGGGATCTATATCCCGATCGGATCTTTGCCGGAAGCCGTGCAATTCATCATCAAAATATTTCCCGTCTCGCATGCCGGCGCATTAATGCGCGCCGTTATGCTTGAGCAGCCGATGGCGGATTCGTTCGCCGGCGCGCCGGAAAGCGTCGTGGAACAGTTCAAGCTGGACATGGGCGTAGCTTATCAATTTGGCGGGGAAACGGCGCCTGCTTACGCCAGCATTTTGATTCTGCTCGCTACGGCGGCAGCGTTCTATCTGGTCTCGATTGTTCTTATGGCCAGGAAAAACAGATAGTGTGCATTTCTACGATTTTCATTCCCCTACATGCTCCAAGCCCATAGAATCGACTACACTGAAAGCGTTATTTCCATGCTATAGTACAAATATAGCGGGAGGTGCGGCCGGTGGGCAGATCGATCATGAATCCATTGACGAAAATAAATATGAAGCAGCAGCTGATCCTCTTGTTCCTCGTGATGGTCAGTCCCGTGTTCCTGCTGAATTGGTACGGCAACATGCAGGCCGAGGAGCTGCTCAAGGACCACGTGACGAGCGCGTACGTCGAGCTGATCAAACAAAATCACGCGCTGATCGGGCGGGATATCGATACGATCGACAAGGTGACGGCTACGATCATTCAGCATCCCGCAACGCAGCGCGTCGTGCCGAACGGGGCGGAGGCGGTGATCGAGCGCGTGCGCAAATTCGATGCCGCCGACAAGCTGCTGGCCAGCCTTTCGATTCCGGTCAACGGAGGCGAAGCCGTCTACTATTCGCTTTATATTTACGATCCGGAAGATTATTATTTCTTCGCTCCCAAGAGGCAAGTCATGCAGACGGGCGTTTATTTCTTCAACGACAAGACGAAGCCGGCCTGGTTCGACGAAGCGGTGAACCATAAGGGCAGCGGCTATATGGATCTGATCGACGGGAACAAAAATTTGTCCCGGACGCGCACGCTCGCATTCATCCGGGCCGTCAACAACACGGGAAACGGCGACCGGATCATCGGCGTGCTCGTCGCCACGAATATGGAAAAGAAAGTGCAGGAGGCGTTCGAATCCGTGTCGCTTCCGGAAGGGCATCTCATGATGTTCACCGATTGGTCCGGCCGCATCTTGACGGCGACGCGGCCGGGCATGACCGGGCAAGCTGCAGAGCTTCCGCCCGAAGCAATCGCCGACATGGATCTCGCGAGCTCCGGCACGCTGGAGACGATGACAAAGGATTCCATCTACATCGTCAATTACAGCCGAGGGCTGAACCAGCGGCTGATCTATCAAATTCCGATCGACTCGCTGCTCAAGAAGCAGAGCGAGCTGAAGCGGGTCATTCAGTTCATTACCGTCGCCTACATGCTGCTGGGCAGCGTCTTCTTGCTGTACTTCTGGCGCTCGCTCATGACGCCGCTCCAGAAGCTGGCGCAATTCGTCCGGACGTACGAACCCGGCAAGCTGGTGCCGGAGACGCCGGGCAAGCGCAGGCATGACGAAGTCGGGGTGCTGATGGCGGCCATGTACGATATGGCGCGAAGGTTAAACGCGCTTATCCATTATAAGTACAATATGGATCTTAAGCAGAAGGAATCGCAGCTGCAGCTCCTCTACCAGCAGATCAATCCGCATCTGCTCTACAACACGCTGGAGAGCATCTACTGGAAAAGCACGCTCGAAGGCAACACGGAGTCGGCGGATATGATCAAGGAGCTGTCCAAGCTGATGAGGATCGGCCTTAGCAGAGGACGCGAGCTGATTCGGCTCGAAGAAGAGACGGAACATGCGGGAGCCTACGTCAATTTGCAGCAGAAGCGATATTCGTATGAGTTCAAAGTCGTCTGGAACATTCAGGAGGCGGCGAAAACGATCTTGATTCCCAAAATTTCGCTCCAGCCGCTGATCGAAAACGCGATTATCCATGGCGTCAAGCTGATGGGCGACGACGGGGAAATCATCGTCACGGCTTTCGTCGAAGGCGAACGCGTAACGATCAAAGTCGAAGACAACGGCTACAAACACGCGGACATCGCGGCGATCGAACGGCTTCTCTACGAAGAGAAGGCCGATCATACGCTCGGTTACGGCATTCGAAATATTCATCAACGGATTCAGCTGCACTTCGGTCACGCGTTCGGGTTAAGCTACCGCAGGCGCGAGGAAGGCGGCACGTCAGCCATCATTCAATTGCCGGCGACGTACGAGGAGCCGGCCCATACGAAAGGATGACCGCCATGTACAATATTCTTATCGTGGACGACGAACCGCTTATTTGCGAAGGGTTGACCGGACTGCTGTCCACCTCCGGAATTGCCATTAACGGGCTGTTTAACGCGCACAGCGGCTACGAGGCGCTGGATTATTTGCGCATGGAGGATATCGATCTGCTCGTCACCGACATTCAGATGGGATCGATGAGCGGCATCGAGCTGATGCAGCAAGCCAAAATCATCAAGCCATGGGTGCAAGTCATCATCATATCGGCGCACGAGACGTTTCAATACGCCCAGCTCGCCATCCGGTTCGGCGCCAAGGATTATCTGATCAAGCCGCTGAACAGCGAGCAATTCCTCAGCTCCGTGCGGCATGTGCTGCTGCATATGGATAAGACGGCAAGAGATTCGGAGCAGCTGCTGGCGGATCTGAACGAGAGCTTCCATATGCGGGAGCCGCTCCCCGTCCGGATGGCGTTGATCAAGCGGTTGCTGGATCCGCAAGCGAAGGACCGCGAAGGTATCATAGCGGAGCTGTCGAAGCTGCACGGCATCGATCTGAACGGGCCGTATTACGCGACGATTAAGGTGAAGCTGGATCTTGAATCCGGCGGAAGAAGCCTCTCGGAGAAGGATCGGGAGCTGCTCCAATACGCGGCGCTGAACATCGCGGGCGAGCTGCTCGGCAAGGACTGGGACTATCAATCGTGGTACGATGCGGACGGAACCGTCTGTATCGTCGTCCAGTGGTCGGAGGCCAAATACGGCGACTCCAGCGTGGACAAGGTGAATCAATTGGAAATGATCGGACGCAGCCTTCATTTCAACATCGATAAGTTTCTCGGCTTAGGCTCCGTCGTCGGAATTAGCCAGATTCTAAAGGGCGCCGGCTTCATTAGCGCGACGAACGAGCAAGCGGATAAGGCAATGAGGTGGAGCCGGCAGTTCAAGGACCACTACGTGTTCTACTACGGCGATTTCAAGTGGGGCGTTTATTCGGAGGAGGAGCCTACGGAGGACGAGATCGCGGCCCAGAACAATTTGATCGTGGAGCGCTCGACCAAGTACATCCATCAGAATTACGCGCAGAAGGGACTAACCCTTAACGAGGTCGCGCTCAAAAACCATGTAAGCCCGAACTATCTTAGCTACCTCTTCAAGAAAAAGACGGGGTACAACCTGTGGGAATACGTCATTAAGCTGCGGATGGAAGAGAGCAAGCGGCTTATTCAGAGCACCGATCTGCGCAGATACGAAATTTCCGAGCTTGTCGGCTACGAATCGCCGGAGCACTTCAGCAAAATATTCAAAAAATACTTCGGGATGAGCCCGAGCGAGATGAAGAAGTAAGAACGCCTATCATCCGCATAGATACGCACATGTTCACGACAGTCCGGTTTCTCTACAATGGTGGTAGAACACTAAGGAAAGAGGGACCACTGCATGGAGCATACAACGGCCGTTTCGATGAGCAAGCCGAAAACGGGGCCGAGGCGTACGGGGAAATGGAAACGGTATATGTGGGGTTATTTGTTCCTGCTGCCGGCCGTCATCACGTTTACCCTATTTCTTTGGCTGCCGATCTTTAAAGGGGTGCTTAACAGCTTCTACCATGTCGATTTCGTCAAAGGAAACAGCTTTGCCGGGTTCGACAATTACGCGGCGATCTTCTCCGACCCGGATGTTATGGTTTCCGTCAAGAACACGCTCTACTATATGGGACTTGCGCTCGTCATCGGGTTCTGGGTGCCGATCGTCATCGCGATCGCCATCTCCGAAATGCGCAGATTCCAAGGCTTCGCCAGGGTTGCGGCTTATTTGCCCTACGTCGTCCCGTTCGTCGTGTTGTACGGCGTATGGAGATGGCTGTATGATCCAGTCGGGCCTATCAATGCCGTCCTTAAGGCGATCGGCATCGGCCAAATCAACTTTATGGTCGACCGCAGCTGGTCGATGATCTCCATCGTCATCATGGAGACGTGGCAAAGCTTCGGCTCCGCCATGCTGATCTATCTGGCGGCGACTCTCAGCGTCCCCCGGGACTGGTACGAAGCGGCCGAGATCGACGGCGCGGGTATTTGGAGCCGAATTCGGCATATTACGCTCCCCGCGATCCGGGGACAGATTCTCCTACTCCTCATGTTGCAGCTCATCGCGACCTCGCAGGGCTTCCAGACGCAATTCGCGATGCTGGACGGCGGTCCCAACAACGCAACGCTTACGTACGCATTGCTGATCGTCAAATATGCCTTCGTACGACTGGATTACGGCGTGGCCTCCGCCCTCGGAGTTCTGATGTTCCTGGCGCTTAGCATACTCGCCATCGCGCAATATCGCCTTAACAACAGAGGGGGAGTCGGCCAATGAAATCGTTCGATCGAGGCATCATGTCCTCCTACGACCTTAAGAAAGGCAAGGTTAAAGCGGTATACGTCCTGATGAACCTGCTCATCATCGTCATGATGTGCTGCATGGTCTATCCCATCTTGATCTCGCTGTTCAACGGTCTTAAGCTCAACACCGAAGTCAACTCGTTCCCGCCGACGTTTCTCCCGAAGGAATGGCATTTCGAGAACTATTCGAAGGCGTGGAATTATATCGATCTTCCGTTCTACTTCAAAAATACGATGCTTCTGTTCGCCGGCAACATGGTCGTCACCGTTCTCGTGCTTGGGTTGGCCTCGTACGCGCTTTCGAAGATTCATATCCCGTTTAAGTCCGGCATTCAATACTACTTCCTGATGACGTTGTTCATCCCGGCGACGACCTATATGATACCGAACTTTATTAACCTGAAGGATCTGGGCCTCATGGGATCGTTCGCCGCCGTGTGGTTGCCCGCTGGAGCCAATGCCTTCTTCCTGCTTCTGCTCAAAACGTTTATGGACGGCATCCACATGGAAATATTCGAGTCGGCGCGGATAGACGGCGCTTCGGAGCTGCGGTGTTTTTTTCAGATCGCCTTCCCGCTGTCGATACCGATCTTCGCGACGCTGTCGATCTTCGTCTTCGCGACGGCGTGGAACGATTGGTTCTGGCCAAGCTTTATTCTTAGCCAAGAAAACAAACCGCTGTCCGCGGCGATCCGGGACTTTGTGCTGAATGCCCGCCGTTTGGATCTGAATATCCGATTCGCGATATTATCGATCGTCATGATACCTCCGGTTATTATATTCTTGTTCTTCCAGAAATTCATATTAAGAGGATTATATCTCGGCGGCGTAAAGGGTTAATTACTTGATAAATGTAATTATGTGGTCGATTTATCGATACGTAAATATGCACATGATCGCAATAGGAATACACATCGCCGTTCATAAACGCCTCCATTATGATGAGCATGTAGCCAAAAAAATCTAAACGAAGAGGGGATTAACAACATGCGCAAGTTTCCAATGACGCTCGCAGCCATTCTTTCTCTCAGCTTCGTGCTGGCCGCGTGCAGCGGCAACAACGGCACGAACGCGCCGGCGACGGATCCTGCGGAGAAGCCGTCCGATAAGCCGGCAAGCACGGAGGCGCCTGTCGAAGACATCAAGTCGAAGAAGGTATCCATCAGCATTTATTATCCGACGCCGGACCGGGTCGAAGACCGTGCGCTCGAGGACGACAAGATCAGACGCTTCAACGAAGTGTATCCGAACGTCGAAGTCATCAAGAGCGACTGGCAATACAACCCGAACGAAATCGGCATCAAGATGGGCGCCAACGAAGCGCCGACGTTGTTCAATACGTATGCTTCCGAAGGCAAATTCCTGGCGGAGAAGGGCTGGGCGGCCGACATTACGGAGCTGTTCAACAACTACCAATACAAAGATCAAATGAACCCGGTGCTGCAAGACCTATTCACGGTTGACGGCAAAGTATACGGCATCGCGCAGCGCGGTTATCCGACGGGCGTAGCCGTCAACAAGAAGATGCTGGAGGCGAAAGGCGTAACGATCCCTGCGTTCGATTGGACTTGGGACGAAATGCTTAACGCCGCCAAAGCGGTATCGGATCCGGACGCCGGCATCTCCGGCATCGCGCCGATGGGTAAAGGCAACGAAGCGGGCTGGAACTGGACCAACTTCCTGTTCACGGCCGGCGGCGATATCCAATCCGTGCAAGACGGCAAAGTGACGGCGATTTTCAACTCCGAAGCGGGCGTTAAGGCTCTTGATTATTACAATAAGCTCAAGTGGGAAGCGAACGCGATTCCGCAGGACTGGGCGCTAGGCTGGGGCGATGCGGTTGGCGCGTTTGCCCAAGGAAGAACCGCCATGGTTATCGCGGGTCCCGACGGTCCCGTCGATCAAGGTTTGAACCAAGGCGGCATGACGCCGGAGGACATCCTGGTCTACCCGATTCCGGCTTACGAGAAAGGCGGCAAACACTATGGCGTGCTCGGCGGCGACTTCCTCGTGATCAATCCGAACGCTTCCAAAGACGAGCAAGAGATCGCGTTCCACTACGCGACGTTCGACTACTTCTCCGACAAAGGCTTGGAGTCGCTTGAGCAGAACATTCAAGCTCGCAAGACGGATAACAAGTTCTACGTGCCGGCCGTGCTTCAATACTTCAAGTCGGATTCCGAATACGGCCAGAAGGTTATCGATCTGTTCAACAAGTACGACAACGTGTACCAATACGGTCAAGAGACGCTTGGACTCATCGACGGCAAGCCGGAATCCCAATACAATACCCAAGACTTCTACGCTCAGATGACCAATGTCATTCAGGAGGTATTCTCTAAGGAAGGCGTGGATATGAAAGCGCAATTGGATCTGACGGCGAAGTACGTGCAAGAGAAATTCTACGATACGATCCAGCCGTAACCGAGATCGTAGACTCACATCGGGGTTGTCCGCGCGTGGATGCTGCATCTGCGAGAGGGCGGCCCCTTTATCTTGTGAGGAAATAGCGGAATTCCAAGCCTGGATATAGGTGGTGGCGCAAAGTGTGGAAGCAATGGGTTAAAATCAAAGGAGCGCGAAGCCGGCGAGCAATCGCCGCGATAGCCGCAATCATCGTCGCGGCAGGCGCCGGCGTCATTTTTCTTTCGGGG
>JAQSXN010000169.1 GCA_029256665.1 Paenibacillus sp. | reverse complement strand
CATTACGCAGCATAAGTTGCTGCCGAATATGCAGCTGGTCGAGGACGCTCTTGCCGAAGCGTTCCAAGTAAGCAGAACGCCGATCCGCAATGTGCTGAGGCGTCTTGCGATGGAGAAGCTGGTGACGGTCATCCCGTACCGGGGGGCGTTCGTATCGTGCCCGAGCGTCGAAGAAGCGAGAGCCGTATTCGAAATGAGGCGCGTGACGGAATCCGCGATGGTCCGCAAATTATGCGGCATTGTCGTGCCGGAACAAGTCGCCCAGCTCCAAGCGCTTCTAAGCGAAGAGCATCGAGCTAGCCATGAGGGCGATGTCATAGGAGCGCTCGACGTAACCGTCGATTTCCATTTGAAGTTGGCCGAGCTTGCGGACAATTCGTTTTATTATCATTTTTTGGAGGAAATGATTTCGCTGACGGCCGTCATTATCGCCTTATACGGAACGAACCAAACCTTCTGCCATGATCATGAGGATTTGATTGAAGCCATCGTCCGCAAGGACGGGGATTCGGCTGCCGCCATTATGTCGGAGCATTTGCTCCAGATCGAACGCTCGCTTAATTTCACGATTTCCACAACGAATGTACTGAATTTATCGGAAATCTTTCAGTACTAATTTTTTTGCCCAGGATTGTATCCAATTTCGGATGCCAAATAGAGAACAGTTTTAAACTGTCAAAAAAATGTTGAGGGAGTGGAAACGATGAAAAGAAACCCATCTGTTCTAGCTTTGCTGCTAATTGCCTCTATGACGGCAGGAGCTTGCTCCAATTCGGAAGCAACGGAGGGAAACGAGAGCACCCCGACGGGCGAGGGCAAGATAACGATTAACCTCATGCACCGGTATATGGATTCCAATATTGGCAAAAGCCCGGAGGATACCGCGGTTCTCGACGGACTGAAGCGGTTCAAGCAGGATTATCCCGACATCGAAATTATCGAGGAGCAGCAGCAGAACGAGGATTACGCGATCAAAGCCCAGGCGCTGGCTGCCGCGGGCGATATGCCCGACGTATTCATCGTACCCGGCTCGTGGATGACGAATTTCGTGGACAACGAGATCGTGCTTCCCCTGAACGAGGAGCTCGACAAACGTCCGGATTGGCGCGACGGTTATCGTGCCGGGACGCTCGACGCCGGAACCAGGGATGGCAAGACGTACGGCATTCCGATTGCGGCGGGACCTACGCATCTCATCTATTACAACGCCAAAATGTTCGCGGAAGTTGGTTACGGCGAGTTCCCTAAATCCTGGGACGAGCTGATGGACGCCGGCCGGAAGCTGGCGGACAAAGGAATCAATTTGTTCTCCTACGGAGACAAATCCAAAGGCTACGCGCTCTCCAGCTGGATCAGCTCGCTGACCGACCGTTCGACGGGACCGGAATGGACGGAATCGATTTTGGCGGGAAGCGGGGCATCCTTTACCGACTCCGGATTCGTGGAAGCCATCTCGACGATGTCCGAGTTGTCTAAAGCGGGTTACCTGAACAAAGACATGAACTCGGTAGACAGCGATACGATGGTGACGTACTACTTCGAGGGAAGATCGGCCGCCTTCGCCAGCGGCATATGGTCGGCGATGAACGTGGTTAACAACGCGCCGGCGGAAGTGACGAAGGAAACGAAGGTCGCCGTATTCCCTCCTACGGAAGGCGGCAAAGGCAATCCGCTAAGCTCGTCGGGCGGGGCGGGCGTTTATTACAGCGTCAATGCGGATATCGAAGCCGGTCCGAAGCTGGATGCCATTATGACGCTGCTCGATTACATGACCGGAGCGGAGAGCGCGAAGCTGATGGCGGAGGTCGGCGGTTTCCCGGCGTTCGATCCCGGCGAGTTCGATTCGGCGAAGCTGCATCCGGTTGCTCTGGAGGCTTACGAAGCGAGCGCGGCTGCAGACGCGACGAAAATCTTCGACCTATGGTTCGATGCCTCCATCGTCGAGGTCATCAATAGCGAGATTCAAAGCGTGATGTCGGGCTCCAAGACGCCGGAGCAGATGGCGGCCGAGGTTCAGAAGGCGTATGAGACGCTGTTGTCCAAACCATAACAGTGAAACGATGGGGTGAATAAGATGGGCAAAGCATTGCGTCCTCCCGGCTGGCTGCTCCTGATGTATTTGCTTCCGGGTCTGGCGATCTACTCGAAGAAAACGTTCATCGGCCTCGACAATTACTTGGAGATTGTGCGCGATGAAGTGTTCTGGGGATCGTTCTGGAACAACGTGCTGATGACGATCTACGGGTTGATCGGGCAAGTCGTTCTTGCGTTCGTGTTCGCGCTGTTTCTGATGTCCAAGCTCGTGAAGTGGAAGGGGCTGCATCGGACGATGAGCTTCTTTCCTTCGACGCTCGCTCCGATCATCATCGCGTTTCTATGGACGTTAATCTACAACTCTAATTACGGTTTGCTCAACGAGCTGCTTAAAGCGCTCGGAATGGAACGATTGATACAATCGTGGCTCGATCTCTCCGGTCCGATCGTACTCCTTGTTTCCATTCCGCTGTCATGGCAAAATATCGGCTTCTTTACGCTCCTGATGCTGGCCGGGTTGTCCTCCATTAACAAAGAGGTGTTGGAAGTGGCCGAACTGGACGGGGCAACGGGATTCCGGAAAGCCTGGTATGTTATTATTCCGCTGGCCAAGCCTACGTTGATCGTCGCGTCGCTCCTTTGCATCGCCAACAATATGCGCGGCTTCGAGCATGTTTACGCGATGACCGGGGGCGGACCGGGCACTTCCTCTTCCGTCATGGCGCTGTACGCGTACGAATCCTCGTTTCTGAGATTCCGATACGGCTATGGTTCGGCGCTTGCCATCATGATCATGGCGCTCACGCTGCTCATTATATTGGTCAGCACCTATTTGCTTCAAAGGAAACGCGGCGGCGACGGAGGTGAAGCGTAATGGAAGCCACGATGGAAAGAGACTACTCCAAATACGGACGCGCGGTCAAAAAAACGCTGTTGAACGTTGCGATGATGTTGTTTACGATCAGCTGCATATTTCCGCTTGTCTGGATCGGCTACTCGTCGTTAAAAACCCAGCCGGAATTCTCGAACAGCATTTTAAAGCTTCCGCAGACGCTGCAATTCGGCAATTACGTCGAAGCGATCAAGCTGACGAACATGCTCCAGCTGTCATGGAACAGCGCTAGAGTAACGTTTTTGTCGGTGGCGCTGATCGTGCTGATCGCCTTCGTTACCGGATACTTGGTGGCAAGGCTGCAATTTAAAGGGAAAAGGCTCATGGTCGTCTATTACTTGTTCGGCATGCTGGTGCCGATTCACGCGCTGCTCGTTCCCGTATACCTGCTGTTCAAGGGAACGGGACTTGCCGATCAATGGTTTACGCTCGTCATCCCTTACGTTGCTTTTAACTTGTCCATGCCGATACTGCTCGTCACCAGCTACATCTTAAGCGTACCGAAGGAAATCGAAGAAGCTGCCGCGATCGACGGGCTGAGCTTCAGCGGCGCCATGTTCAAAATCATCATGCCAATGGCCGTCCCGGTGCTGACCACGATCGCGATCTTGCAGTTTTTCTCCTGCTGGAACGAATTCTCGTTTGCGCTCGTTCTGCTGAAGGACGAGGCGATGCGGACCGTGCCGCTCGGCATGTCGTTTTTCAAATCGCAGCACAGCACCAATTATCCGCAATTGATGGCAGGCATGGTGTTGTCGATGCTACCGGTCACGGTCATATATTTCGCCTTCAGCTCCCGCATCATCGCCGGCGTGATGGCCGGCGCGGTCAAAGGCTGATCCGGCAACCCTAACGGCATCGCGGTACCAAACTATAATTAGGGAGGAATTATTTCATGCTGAACTATGAACAACCCATTCTTCGCACGCCGGACCGCTCCAAATGGAAGGAATCGTTCTACAGCCGTTCGATGGAGCTGCCTGACGAGCTGTTGATCGGCGCGATCGACAGTCACGTGCATGCCGGCCCCGTGCTCAATTCGAATCCGGGACATTTCGATCCCATTCAGGTTGCGCAGGAAGCGGCAGCGGCAGGGATGAAAAGCATCGTCTATTACGACGTATTCGGCGGCGCGTCGGGTATGGCATGGGTGGTTAACCGCCATGTGCCCGGCATCCATACGTACGGCGGCTACCTGATGAATTCCGGTCACGGCGGGATGAATCCGCGGGCAATTAAGACGGCGCTGCATATCGAGGAGGGCTGCCGGTTTATCAGCTTCGGCTCGCACTGCACCCGCTACTCGGCGGAGCGGGAGTCGACGCTGATCGACGGCAAGCTCGTGCCGTTCAAGGACGCCTTCCCCAAGTTCGCGGAGAAGGAGCTGCCGGTCGCGACGTCGATTCCGGTCGATGGGCCGATATCCGAGGAGCTGGACGAAATCTTGACGATGATTGCTTCGAAGCCCGAGGTGTATCTGAACACGGGTCATGTATCCGTGGAAGAAGCGCTGCGCGTGTTGGATTTGGCCGAAGAATACGGTATCAAGAAGGTGTTGATCGCGCATCCGGTCCGAGGCAAGATGACGATCGAACAGCAGAAAACGGCAGCCGCCAGAGGCGCGTTCTTGGAGGCGTGCCTGGTCGACTGGCTGTATCCGGACGTTCCGCGCACGCACTATTACGTGGAGAAGGAATATATGGACATGGGGGCCGAATTGGGCCGTTTCTCAAATGCGGTCAAATGGATGCAGACCATTAAGGAGGTCGGAATCGACAGCTTCGTGCTTGGCACCGATTATGGCATTCGCGCCGCTTCGTCGCCGGTTCAAGGCATGCGGACGATGGTTGCGACGCTGCTCGACTACGGCTTTGCGCCGGACGATATTTACAAGATGATCGCCGACAATCCGGCGAAGCTTATCGGCATCGAATAAGTCGGGAAGAGCAGGAGAGTACGCGCAAATCAGCCGGGGATGACGAATGGAGTGATCGAAACGGATGGTGGATACTAGGGAGAGCATATGGCGGCCGTATGATCTGGTTATCGTGAACGGCGTTGTCGTGCTGGAGGATCGGATCGAAGTAGTAGAGATTGGCGTTCGGGATGGACGCATTGCCGATCTGGGAGCCGAGCTGGAACGCGGCGGGGCACGGATCCTCGATGCGGCGGGTTTAACCGTGCTGCCGGGCATGATCGACGCTCATGTCCATTTCAACGAACCGGGCTACGGCTACTGGGAGGGCTTTGCCTCGGGCTCGTCCGCGCTGGCGGCCGGAGGCTGCACGACCTATATCGATATGCCGCTGAACGGGGTTCCTCCCACCGTCAACGTAGCGGCATTGGAGCAGAAGCGACGGAGCGCCGCTTCCTCCTCTCTTGTCGATTACGCGTTTTGGGGCGGACTGATGCCGGGCAACCTGGAGCAGCTGCCCCTGCTGGCCGCGGCTGGAGTCGTCGGCTTTAAGGCCTTTATGTCCTCGCCTGGCGACGATCAGGAAGAGGCCTTTCGCAGAAGCGACGATCGCGTTTTACTAGAGGGGATGAAAGTTGTCGCCGAACTTGGCAGCGTGCTCGTGCTGCATGCGGAGGATGAGGACCTCGTCTCGAAGCTGTCTTCGCGGGCGGTAGCCGAGGGACGATGCTCCGCTGCCGATTACACCGCCTCTCGTCCGATCGAAGCGGAGGCGCGTGCGGTCTCCAAGGCGCTGGCTTATGCCAAGCAAACCGGATGCCGATTGCATTTTGCCCATATTAGCAGCGTTGAAGCCGCGGAAGCGATTTGGCGGGCCAGACAAGAAGGACAGGATGTGACCCTGGAAACCTGTCCCCATTATTTGACGCTTACCGCGGACGATCTCTTAGGCAAAGGAGCAGTGGCGAAATGCGCTCCGCCGCTGAGGAGCATAGAGGAGCAAGCGGGCTTGTGGCAATGTTTGGAGGGGGGGCGGATCGACTTGATCGCATCCGATCATTCGCCCTGTCCGGCGGAGCTCAAAGAGGGTGCCGACATGTTCGCGGCTTGGGGGGGCATCTCCGGCGCGCAGAGTTCGCTTGAGCTGCTTGTCGATGAGGGTCACTTGAAGCGAGGCATCCCGTTGACGCAAATTAGCCGCCTCTTGTCGGGGGCTCCCGCCGAGCGTTTCGGACTAAGCCATGTGAAAGGCGCAATTCGTGCCGGATGCGATGCCGATCTCGTGCTAATCGACCTCGATCATCGATATCGGCTAACGGCCGACATGCTGTACCAAAAGCATAAACATTCGCCGTATTTGGGTCGGGAGATCGGCTGCAAGGTGAAGGTTACGCTCCTGAGAGGAAAGACGGTTTACGAGGACGGAGCGGGCACGAGTCAAGAACGAGTAGGAAGGGAATGCTTCGCGCCGGCCAAGCGCATACAATCGGAAACCGTTCAAGCGAGACCACTCGGTTAATCATTCGCGATACTCTAGAAACGATTTTAGGGGAGGTTGATGCAGGTGGAGCCGATCGTGCACAGCGGCGCGGCAGCCGATGGCTTGGATAGCGAATGGAAGAACTTATTTGAACCATTGCCTAAAGAATCCATGGAGGCATACGTTCGAAAGTACATTGGCTTGCTCATGCCCGAACAAACGCAAAAATTGGACAGGAAGCGAGTGATGAAGGAGCGGACCGAAAAACTTCAGCGTGCCGAGCTGCTTCTGACGCTCGAAACGATCATCGCATGCGACGGCAATATGAACGAAATGGCGAGAGTGTTGTTCATTCATCGGAATACGGCTGCCTACCGAATCGAGAAGCTGGAAAATCTGCTCGGCATGCCTCTTCGGCAAAACGATAATTTGCTGCGGTTGAAGCTTGCTTTGTTGTTTCGAGATATGCTCGCCGGACGTTGAACAAGTAAACGAACGGAAGGAAGCCGGAAAAGAGTCTGCGGAAACGCAGGCTTTTTTTATTTATAGGAAAGTATTAGTTTTCTCTATACTGGGCTATAAATCTCGGAATGAAACGCGCTGCGCCGCCAAAGGACGGCGAAGGCGTTTCACCTTGGGCGGGCAGCTTGCGCGATGCTCCCTTATTAATGCTTGGCCCGCCTGAATTCGCGCGGCGATACGCCGACATGTTTTTTGAACAGACTGTTAAAGAAGGGCGTGTTACCGTAGCCGACTGCTTCGGCGATGTCGCCCATCTTGCGGTCGGTCGTCAGGAGGAGGCGACAGGCCGCGTCGATCCGGAGCCGTTGCATATATTGTGTCGTGTTCATGCCCGCATGTTTGGCGAACAGACGCTGGAATTGGCGTTCGCCGATGCCAAGACGCCCCGCCAGCTCCTTGACCGTTACGGGGCTGGCGTAGTGTTGTCTTAACCAATCCATTACGTCGTCCATTTCGTTCGAGGCCGGCATGTCCCGGCCTTCATCGGCGGCATGCTGCAGCCTCGCGAAAAAAACGAACAGCTGCAGAAGCCCCGCATGCAGCGCGGCTTGCCTGCCGGGGCGCTCCGCGGCGTATTCCCGGTACATCGAAGAGAACAAGCTGTGAGCTTCGCCGCTGTGATCTTTCGTTTGGAAGATGTTTGGTAGATCAAGCAGCCCCTTGAGTTCGTCCCCGCCGGGAACGTCTTTCAGAAGGGCGTTGGCGGCTTCCATGGTCACGATGCAGTTATAGACGATTAACGGCGAGCTCTTAGCAGAGGATGATGGCCTGAATACATGCGACACGCCCATGGGGATGAGGAACAAATCTCCCGGCGCGACGGCGATCGTCTCGTCTCCCGCATGATGGGTGCCTCGTCCTTCGGCCACGAAACTGAACTCCAGGAAGTCGTGATGATGCTCGGTCAGCTCGTAGGACTCGGTATTGCGGTTCACGAAGATCGACAGCTTCTCGCTGAAATAATGTTCGCCGCTAAGCAATCGTACCGTGCGGTTTGTCATGCCGCTTGCTCCTTTCCGATGTCGGAATCGAGATATAAAATGTCGGAATCGACTAGTTTTTTGCTTCGTCAATCATCTTATGATGTAGCTATTAAGATTGCAAGCCTGAAAGGGGACTTCTACATGCTCATCAATCAAAAGTTAGTAGACAAAGCAGAAGCGCTCATTCCCGAGCTTCAGACGACTAGCGTGAAACCGTCGAGACTGATCGAGGCCGTCGCGGATGAGACCGCGTTCCAGGGCTGGCTCACGCAGCAGGTTATGTCGCTTCAAGAATGGAAGGAGCAAAGCTACGGCAAGGGAGACAGCTTCGTTCTCGACTTCGGGGATCATTTGGTCGGGTACGTCAGCATATCGCTGAAGTCCGTCGGCAGTCCGCCGGACGCCCCGCTAAAGCTGAAGCTGACGTTCGGGGAGATGCCGTGCGAAATCGCGGAGCCTTTCGACAGTTATAACGGCTGGCTCAGCAGCTCATGGCTGCAGGAAGAGCTGATGTTCGTGGATGTGCTGCCCGCCGTAATCAAGCTGCCGAGGAGGTACTGCTTCCGTTACATTAAGGTCGAGGTATTGGATACGTCGGTGAAATACAAGGTCGCGTTCGAGGATATCGGCTGCGAAGCCGTTTCGTCCGGCGACTTGGCCCGCGTCGAACCGCTGCCTTCCGGCATGCCGGAAGACATGCAGGCGATGGACCGCATCGCCGTCAAGACGCTGCAGGACTGCATGCAGACGGTGTTCGAGGACGGTCCGAAGCGCGACCGTCGGCTATGGATCGGCGACCTTAGGCTGCAGGCGCAGGCGAATTATTTGACCTTCCGCAATAACGATTTGGTTAAGCGCTGTTTATACCTGTTCGCGGGCATGAGGCTCGAGGACGGAGCGGTCGCGGCCTGCGTGTTCGAGAAGCCCCACGCCCATGCCGACGATACGAGGCTGTACGATTACGCGCTGTTTTTTGCGGCATGTTTGTTCGATTATTACGAGGCTTCCGGAGACAGGGAGACCGCGGAGGAGCTATGGCCGATCGCCTATGAGCAACTGTTGATCGGACTTCGCAGGCTGGACGATCGCGGCGTTGTCGTCGATGATTGCACCTGGTGGTGCTTCACGGACTGGCATTCGGAGCTGAATAAGCAGGCGCCGGGCCAGGCGGTGCTTCTCTATTGTTTGAAACGGGGAGCGGCGCTGGCAGCGAGGCTGGAGAAAGCCGGGGAGCAAGCTTATATTGCGGAGCAGATCGAGCGAATCTCGGCGGCATCGTTGACTCACCTTTGGGATGAGGAGCAAGGCTTCTTCGTCAGCGGAGCGGATCGCCAGGTTTCCTGGGCTTCGCAGGTATGGATGGCTCTTGCCGAGGTGCTGCCGCCGGAGCGGAACGCCGAGCTGATGGACCGGCTGCTCGCCGAATCGCCGTCGATCGGCATGACGACGCCGTATATGTACCACCATCTCATCGAAGCGTTGTTTCTTGTCGGCCGCAAGGACGAAGCCGTTGCGCGCATGAACGCGTATTGGGGCGAGATGATCGAGGACGGGGCCGATACATTCTGGGAGCTGTACAATCCGGACGACAAGAAGCTGTCGCCGTACGGCAGCAACCTGATCAATAGCTATTGCCACGCCTGGAGCTGCACGCCGACCTACTTTATCCGCAAATATTTAGTTTAACGATTAGACCGCGTTTTCCGTTGTTATCGGAGGACGCGGTTTTTAGTTGCGACCGGATGGTCATTTCCGAACAACTCCCCAAATGATGCAACCATAAGTGAAATTCAAGGCCTTATGCCACCTCCACCGCCATTTTATAATGACTACAGACAGGAGGGGAAGGCATGGAAGCACCAATCGCGCGGCCGGACCGGAAGCGTGTCGGGAGCATTGGAAGCA
>JAQSXN010000168.1 GCA_029256665.1 Paenibacillus sp. | reverse complement strand
AATTCATCTCGATGGCGCTCAAGCTGCGGAGTCTTCCGCCTGCAGCAGGCGCAGCGCCATTCGTCGACATCGAGGGGCATTGGGCACAATCCGCATTAGATATTGCTTACAGCAATGATCTTATATCCGGTTACCCGGACGGCAGCTTCAAGCCGAACCAAACCATAACCAAAGCCGAGGCTGCTACCATTATCGCCCGGATTTTGCAGCGCTCCGCCGAATGGAAGGGAGACCGGACGTTCCCGGATCTGCCGGAGAGCCACTGGGCTTACGATTCGTTAATGAACGCGGCGAACGGGCAACAAGAATAAGCAGCCGTTACGCCATTCAACAATCCGTCACGCCATTCAACAATCCTCCTCATTGCGCGCAATGAGGAGGATTTTTTTCATGCAATGCCGATTAAACAAGCTATAATAAGAGAATCGTAGAACTCCGAATTCCGGCATCATTTCTCCGGATATGGACTGGAAATAGCGGGAGCGACATTCTACCATTAGAATGAAAACGCTTAACGTATGAAAGAGGGGAACGCTCATGTTCAAGCTGATCATAGTCGACGACAACAAATACGAACGTATGGGCATTAATCAGGCGGTAGACTGGAGCGCTTTGGGAATCGAAGTCGTAGGCACCTTCGCTAACGGGGCGGAGGCGCTTGCGGGCGTCGGCGAGCTTCATCCCGATCTGATCGTCACCGATATCGCCATGCCGATGATGAACGGAATCACGCTCGCCGAGCGCGTCAGGGATCAATATCCCGATATAAAAGTCATATTCACCAGCTGCCACAGCGACTTCGAATTCGCGAAATCGGCAGTAAACCTCGGGGTTTACGGCTACGTGCTCAAGCCGATCATCTCCGGCGAGCTGGAGACGGCGGTTCGGGGCGTGCTGGGCGAGATGACCGAACGGGAGCGCAGGGAGAGGGAACGGGCCGGCATGCTGCGCCAGCTCGAAGGGATGCTGCCGCTCGTGCAGGAGCAGTTCTTTAAGGAGCTGCTGCTCGGCAACTTCCGCGACGAAGGAGACATTCGCGAACGAATCAACTTCTTACGCGTGTCCGTGCCGAATAATTCGGGCTTTGCCGTGCTTGCCTTGGACGTCCGGGAGAAAGCGGAGACGGCGGACGGGGAGCCTTCCCGCAGCATCGTGGATACGTATTACCAATCGTATACGATCAAGAAGGCGGTTAACGCGCTGGAGCGGGGAGCCGGTCTTGACGCGGCATCCGGAGAATCGGAGGCAACGCCTCGTCCCGATTCCGGTTCGGAACGTCCAGGTCTCGTATCCGCCTATCCGGTTCAGATGGCGGGCGACTCCTTTGCCGTATTGTTGTTCGGCGAGTCGGAGCAATTTCTGCAGACGGCGGTCGATCTTCATTTGATGATCACGGATCGGCTGGACCGCTCCGTGACGATCGGCATCAGCGAGACGTCGTCCTCGCTCGCTTCCATGGCGGAGCTGTACCGCCAAGCCCGACAGGCGGCGCTAACTACATTCTACGAGGGCAGCAGCCCGATCATCGTCTATTCGGAGATCGAGGACCGGGCCGAACGCAGTCCGTTCGATGCGATGCCGGGGCTGGAATCGTTGTACGGGGACGTCAAGGCGTTGTTGTCTTACGGAGGGGAAGAGGTCATCGACGAGTTTTTGGACAAATATATGACGGCGCCCGGCGGCGGCAGCCCGAATGAAAGTTACGTGAAGGTATTCTCCTATCTGACGCTTAATCTGGTGAACGTGCTGCTCGAGGAGGCGAACAAATCGTTGCAGGAGCTGTTAGGCGAGGAGTCGGCGGATTGGAGCAGGGTTAACGTTCCCGCCTCCGCCAAGGAATCGCGGGTTTGGCTGCGACGCATCTTCGAGACGCTTCGCGAAGCGCTCGCCGAACGCAATCCGACCAAAAATCAGAAGGTTATCGATCAGATCCGTGACATTATCGGAGAGCGGTACGGCGAGCCGCTCACGATCGAGGATGTTTCCAAATCCGTTTACTTGAGCGGACGGCACGCCAACCATATTTTCAAGAAGGAAACGGGGCAGACGATTTTCGATTATTTGATCGACTACCGGATCGGCATCGCCAAAGAGCTTCTGAAGGAGCAAGACAGCAAGGTGGCCGTCGTCGCGGAAGCGGTGGGGTATGTCAACACCTCTTATTTCTGCCTGGCCTTCAAGAAAAACGTCGGCATGACCCCGGCGGAATACAAGAACAAAATCATACTGCGATAACGCTGCGCACGCGCAAATCATTCCTCGAGAGGGGCCTTGCCGCATGTTTCTTTTCGGTAAGCTCAAATACCGGCATAAAATCGCGTCCATTATTTTCATCTTTTCGTTAATTCCGATGCTCGTTTTGGGCTCCGTGCTGTTCTTCAACGTCTGGAACGAGAAGGTAGACGACATTCTGGAGAAAAACGAGGCGCTCCTTGCGGGAAGCGTGGCGGGCGTCGACAATTTGCTTACGTCGAACGTCGATAAGCTGCTGTTCATTAACAGCAACTTCTATATCAACAATTATCTCGATACCAAAACCGATCAGAACCTGGTCGGCATCATGTCGTTCAACGATTATTTGCAAAGCGTGGTCGGAGCCGTCAAGGCCGATATGAAAAACGACAGCGTCATTATCTATTCCATCAGCGAGCATACGCTGAACGGCGACTATTTGCGCAGATTCGATGCTCTGGGAAACTTCGAGCCGGACGGGGGCGCTCAGCTCCGCGAGGATATTTTGGCTTCCGATTCGGGAAGTATTTTCTGGAAATTGGCTACGCTGAAGGGGCAAGGGCCTCCGGAGGATCGCACGTACATTTATTTGTACAAAATACTGGCATCCTTCCGAGGACCGCTCGCCGTGACGGAAATACGGGTTCCCTTCTCGACCGTCCGGAGGTCGTTCGATATCGAGCTGCCGCCAAACTCGTCGATTGTATTCGAGTCCTCCATTGGAGGCGGGCAGTTTCCGATCGCGGGATGGAATGTCGATGGGGCGGACGCCGCTGCCGGTTCGCATGACCGTTACGGCATCCGGCTCGACTTGAAGTCGGAGATCGGGACGGTCGCGATGTACATTCCAAGATCCATCGTCATAAGGGAGCTGGATTCCTATTGGATCGGCGCAGTCGCCATGTTGGTCGGCGTCATGTTGATCCTGTTCCTGATGGTGGAGGTCGTGTCGTTCTACCTGACCCGCAAGCTCGAGGTGCTGTTCCGCCGCATGAATACGACCGTCGAAAACTTGCTCCAAAACGATCATTTGCAATTTTCCACGACCGACGACGAGTTCAGCCGCATGGGCAACGTCCTCCATGAGCTGATCGTCCGCGTCCGCGATTATTACAAGCGCATCAATGATTACGAGACGGAGCGCACCGTGCTCGAGACCCAGCTCCTGCAAGAGCGCATCAATCCGCATTTCCTATATAACACGCTGTCTACGATGAAATGGCTGAGCAGCGACGAGCGCATACGCGGCGTCATCGATTCCATGGTTCGTTACTATCGGATCGCGCTCAACAAGGGCAGCAGCATTATTACGATCGATCAGGAGCTTACGATGATGCACGAGTATTTGGAGCTGCAGAAATTCGCCTACGGCAATGATTTTGCCTTCGAAATCTCGATCGAGGAAGGTCTCGGCGGGACGCCCATGCTGAAGCATCTGCTGCAGCCCGTCGTGGAGAATGCCGTGCTGCATGGCATTAACGGGCGCGAGAGCGGCGGAAGCATCGTCATACGGGTTGTACGGGGGGCGCAGGGGGAATCGGCTTCGGACGACGAGGTTTGGATCCATATTTCCGATAACGGCGAGGGGATCCAGCCGGAGAAGCTGGACGCGATCATGAGAGGCGAGACCGACACCGACAGTCTGTACGGAGGCTATGGCATGATGAATACGCGAAAACGGATCGAAGTCTACTACGGCAAGCCGTACGGCATCGAGATCGAGAGCGTGCCGGGCGGAGGGACGACGGTGACGTTGCGCATACCGACAGCCGCCTAAATGGTCGGCCGGACCAAGAGTAGAATAGCAAGGAGATGGGGGCTGTCGCGAAAGCGGCAGGCTCTTTTTTTGATCTATGCTAGCGGGGGGATTCGCGGGATCCTATGTATCATGTACTTTTATTTTTCCGGACTCTGCCCCTTGCTGTGATTGTTGGCTGATTTAACTGTACCTTTTACAGGTCAATGATCGATTAAATGTGCCTGAAGAAAGATAACATTACATTTTACAGTTACTTTTGCCACTAGAAGTCCAATCCCTCTCTGGCAAGACACCGAAAGCGGTAGAGCTAAAAAGTATCGTTGCAGGCGGCGACAAAGTTACGAGGCTAGCCGCCAAAGGACGGAGACAGCCGTTTCGCCTTGGCTTAGCGGCAGCTGCCCGAACAGGAGGCGCGAAGGTTCCTTCAGGTTGATTACAATGTCCGAATTCAGCTATACGAGCTCCGTTTATTTACTATAACCGTTACCCGCAATGCAATAGAATGAGAGCAACACCTACGAGGAGAGGAGCTGGAACCTTGCACGAAGAACTTGCCATCACCCATACAACCAAGCCGGCCGGAAGCAGATTCATGCGGACGCTGCGCAAAAACTCGTTCGGCTACATGCTCATGCTGCCGTCGATCGTGTTGACGTTCATCTTCGCCTACGTGCCAATGCCGGGCATTATCGCGGCTTTCAAAGACTACAACATCTTCTTGGGTTTATGGAACAGCCCATGGGTCGGGATGGAGCATGTCCGGGAAATCTTCGAGACGCCGATGCTGAGGCAGGCGATCATCAATACGCTGGAGCTTAGCGTGCTGACGATTCTAGTAGGCTTCCCGGCGCCGATCATTCTCGCCTTGATGATCAACGAGGTCAAGGATGGCCTGTTCAAACGATCCGTCCAGACGCTCAGCTATTTGCCCCACTTCCTGTCCTGGATCGCCGTCGTCGGACTTGCTTACTCGTTCTTCGATCTCTACGGTCCGCTTAACGATCTGCTGCTCAAGCTATCCGGCGGAGAAGAGGAGAGAATCATGTTCCTCTCCAAGCAGGAGCTGTTCCTGCCGTTCCTGCTGCTGCTAAGCGTCTGGAAGGAAGTCGGCTGGGGAACGGTCGTCTACTTGGCCGCCATTACCTCCATCGATCCCAGCTTGTACGAAGCGGCCAAGATCGACGGAGCCAACCGGTGGAAGCAGCATCTCTACATCACGTTGCCGGGACTTAAGATGACGACCATTCTGCTTCTGATCTTCACCCTCGGCACGTTGTTCACGAGCAACTTCGAGCTTGTGTACGGCATGCAGAACGCGTTTATCAGCTATGACGTCATCTCGACGATCGTCTATTCGTCCGGCATCCAGCAGGGCAATTACTCGATGGCGGCGGCGGTAGGTTTCCTGCAAGGACTCGTTGCGCTTCTCCTGACCGTCGGGGCCAACACCATCGCCAAAAAAACGACCGGAATTTCGATCTGGTAAGGAGGATGCACCATTGAATCATGAATCGCTGACGTACCGCATCTTCAAAGTAGGCAACGCCACGTTGCTGACCCTGATCGTAATCGCCATGGTGTTCCCGTATCTGAACGTTCTGGCTTACGCGCTCAACGATCCGATGGATTCCCAATTTGGCGGCCTTACCTTTTATCCGCGGGAGCTGTCGTTCGCCAACTTCGAGATGCTGCTTACGAACTCCGCCATCATCCAGTCATCGATTATTTCCGTGCTTCGCGTCGTGATCGGCACGGCCTTCGCCCTGCTCATTCAGTATACGAGCGCCTACGCGTTCACGTTGAAGGGGCTGCAGGGCAAGGGCGCCATCTTGATCTTTCTGATGATTCCGATGTATTTCGGCGGCGGACTTATTCCCGTCTACCTGCTGTATTCCAAGATGCATCTGCTCAACAACTTCCTGGTCTACATTCTCCCGGTTTCGTTCAGCTTGTACAACATGGTGATCATCCGCTCGTTCCTGTACACCATCCCCGACAGTCTGGCCGAATCGGCCCGGATCGACGGAGCGAACGAGTTCGTCATCATGCTGCGCATCTACGTGCCGCTATCGATGCCGATCCTTGCGGTTATGGCGTTATGGACGGCCGTGTATCACTGGAATGATTGGACGACGACGCTGTACTTCATAACGGATCAGAAGCTGAACACGCTGCAGTATATTCTGATGCAAATTCTGAAGGAAGGCGAACGGATGGCGAGCATGTTCCAGGAAGCGATCCGCGCAGGCATCGCGTCCGGCATGAATACGCAGCCGCAAGTGACGCCGCAGGCGATTCGCGCCGCCAATATCATATTGACGACGATTCCGATCGTGATCGTGTATCCGTTTCTCCAGAAACATTTTGTCAAAGGCATTACGCTTGGAGCCGTTAAGGAATAGAAGCAGGAGATCGCAACCACGGTATGATGCCGGATTTGGTATGATGGTCTATAAAACAGCATGCACGGATCCGGCATGATATAGATGCAAATTCATTCTAGGGGGAGTAAGCATGAAAGGTACAAAGCGCAATGCGGTTACGCTAACAACGGCCGCCGCTCTGCTGATGTCGCTAACGGCGGCCTGTACGAACGGGGGCAACGGCGGGGAAGGAACGGCGGCTCCGACCAATGCGACAAATGAAAACGTTTCCGGAGAAAAAGCTTATTACGACATGTACGAGGAAGTGACCGACAGCTCCGAACTGCCGGACTGGACGGGCAAACAGCTCAAGCTGAAGATTTGGTACGCTCACGGCACGGGGGACGCCAAACGGCCGGTGCCTACGGAGGATATCGTCAGTCCGGAGATAAAACGGGTAACGGGCATCGAGATCGACAAGGACGGCTCGTTCGACAATGGCGGGCAAGCGATCGACGTCAAGCTCGGCATGATCAACGCGGCGAACGATTGGCCGGATCTTGCGTTCGTGACCGACTCCGGCATGGGCAGCCTTAAGGACATGTTCGCGGCCGGCAAGGCGTACGATTTGACGGAGGCGATCGAGAAGTACGCGCCGAACCTGCAGAAGCGCCTGAGCTTCGAGACGTTCCCTTACGTCAAACGTTTCTCGACCAATAACGACCAGGACGGAAGCATTTATTCGTTCCCGACGCAGATGGGGGATCCCGACCGTTCGATCAAAATGATGGATCCATCGTTCGTAACTCCGAACGCGCTCGAAGGCACGGACCAATTCGTCTGGGTACGCGACGATCTATTGAAGAAACTGTATCCGGAAGCCAAGACGCAGGATGAGATCGATGCGCTGTTCGTCGAGAAGGGCGGTAAGTTCAGCAGAGAAGATATCTTCGACGTTCCGGTGAAGACGACGGAGGACTTCACGAAGCTGCTGTACGATCTTCAAAATTTAATCAAAACAGAGAACATTACGGAGAACGGCAAGCCGGTCGAGGTGAGCTACGCTTTCGGAGGCCAAGACAACTGGGGCACGCTGGCCGTTCTGGCCAATATGTACGGCCGCATTCCGAAAGGCAGCAACTACTTCACGTATTTCGACAAAGAAACGCAGCAGATCGAATATATGTTCCAGCAGCCTTTCTTCAAATCGATCGTACACGACTTCAATAAACTCGTGCGCGATAAAGTGATGGATCCGAACTCGCT
>JAQSXN010000167.1 GCA_029256665.1 Paenibacillus sp. | reverse complement strand
AGAAACGTGCCTAAAAGCCGTTTCATGAATCCCACTAACGTTGTTTCTTGGTTCTGCATGCATACGCGAAGGATAATCCAGGTTGAGGCCATCATGATCAAGCCGCTAATCAGGATGGATATCCAGCTGTCCTGGCGAGCTTCCGATGTCGCCAGGTGAATGGGCAGGTACGAGAATAGAATCGCAGACGAAATGCAAATGAGCCAGAACATCTGATACCCGCTTATTTTCATTCGATAACGTCCTCCCTGCTCTACCCGTTAATCGGGCGATGCGCCGCTCGCTCCGGCAGATCTGAGTCGAATCTTGGCTTCCACGGTCACGTTTGCCTGTCGGAACGCCTTGTCCCAATCGCCCTTCAACGATTTCCACCGATTAGGAAACTTGCGATGCATAAACTCGCCTATGCCAAAAACATCGGCTCCGAACTGCTGCGCCTTGTTCACGGAAAGCTGCAAATCGCGCTTTACTCGTTCGTTCAGGTAGCGTTGAACGAGTATCATCGTGTCCCGTTTGTCGGACATGTCGAGCGGCGTCGTATTTTCGATCAAATACGCTTGCGCCGTCACGGATAAGACAAAATGCTCCGAATCGCCTTCCCCGGCCGTGTCGATACGGCGTTTCAGATGCGTTAATCGGAACGAAAGGTGTCCTTTCCCGTCCTTCCATGGGATCGTCACCCCTTTATAAGTCCCTTTGCCCGCAAGCCATACGACGTTCGCCCCTTCCGCGTCGTCCAAAAGTCCGGCGATTTTGAGCTGATGGTCCAATAGAGCAAATCCGTTTATTACGGCGATCGGAGTCGTCTTCTTGTCTTTCGATTTAAGCCGTTCGATTTGGACGACGGGCAGGATCGGCCTTGCTCCGTCCGTCAGACTGTCGATCATGAATTGCCTGGTTGAAAAACGAAACAAACCGTTTATTTGCATTTCCTTGTCGATCGCGATGCTCGATAAATGCTCCATGGGGTGATCGAGCAGGAGGAACGCCTTGGCATCCGACCCTTTGACGAGCAGGGTCATGTCCCTTTGGTTGTTCGCGGGATCCCGATTGAGTTTATCGAATAATTTGGAGGCGTCGTTTTTTTGCAGATATTCCTCGCTTATCGCGATAACGACGCGGTGACTCGTCAATAATTTGCGCGTGCTCTTGCGTTGGACATTCTGGCTCGCTTCGAATACGTCCACGCCCTTGCCGGACACGACGACGAAGTTATCGGTGGTTTCCGTTCCGCTGCTGCCGAACGGCCCGTTCTGCTGGGAAGGAATGACGATTTGATGGCTGACTTCTATCATTCCGTCTCCCGCGTGATCAATGGCCGTCCCCATGACAAACGCCAATTGATCGGGTTCGACGAAATCCGTGCATCCCGTCGAGGCGCAGATCAGAAGCAGCAGCAAGCCGGTGCGAACAATGGCGCGTTTCATCCGGACCGACCTTTCTTGCGCGACCCTGCTTTAGCCCAGAAAGGAGACCGGATCAGCACATCCTTGATCCGCTGGCCGTCGAACGGAGCCACGGGACTTAAGAACGGCGTGCCGAAGGAATCGAGCATGACCAAATGGATTAACAAAAAGATCATGCCGAACGCAAAGCCAACAAATCCGAGCAAACCGGAGACCAACAGCATGAAGTACCGAATGAGCCGAAAAGGAAGAGTTGCGCTATACCTTGGAATCGTATACGTGGCAACGCCAGTCAAAGAAATGACGATGATAATTGGCGTCGAGATGATGCCGGCTTCCACGGCGGCTTGGCCGATGACGAGCGCGCCGATGATGCTGACGACAGGCCCCAACTGATTGGGCAGATGTACGCCGGCTTCTTGCAAGGCGTCGAAAATAAACATCATCAGAAACACTTCGACTACGGTCGGAAAAGGCGAGCTTTCCCTGGCCGTCGCAATGCTGATCATAAGAAAGCTCGGAACCATCTCCGGATGGAAGGTCGAAAGGGCGACATAGATAGCCGGTAGGGCAAAGGAAATAAACGTCATCGTGTACCTGATGAATCGCATCAGCAGCACGAACACGAATCTTTCGAAATAATCGTCCGCCGATTGCAAGCCGGACCATAACGTAATGGGAAGAAGGAGGGCAAAGGGGCTTCCGTTCACGATAAGCGCTATCTTGCCCTCCAATAGGGACGCGGCGACGATGTCCGGCCTCTCCGTATTCTGAATTTGGGAGAAGATCGAGAACGGTCGATTTTCAATCCACTCTTCCACGTAGGAAGAATCGATTATGCCGTCCGTCTCGATGGCTGCCAATTTCCCCCTAACCGTCGTTAATACCCTCTCGTCCGCCATGCCTTCCATGTAGACGAGCACAACCTCCGTCCCCGTATAGGTGCCGATCGTAAACGATTCCGTCTTCAAATTCGGATGAATGATTCGGCGTCTGATCATCGACGTATTGGTCCGGAGCGATTCTACGAACCCTTCCTTGGAGCCTCGCAAGGTTGCTTCTTTTTTCGGTTCTTGGATGCTTCTCGTCTCGAAGTCCTGCACCAGGGCAAGAAGCGAAGAAGCTTCGCCATCGATCAACAGAGCCAAGCTTCCTTGCAGAATCCCGTAAGCCAATCCGTTCAGGGTAGTCTCGGTTTTGACGTTCGTTAACGGAAGCCATTCGCGTTTAACCATTTCGGCAAGAGATTGCACGCCGTCCATTCCTTGCGGCAATCCGCCGAATAAAAGCGGCTTTAACAATTGAGCTTCGATGCTTTCCGCCCGAATCATCCCGTCCAAATAAACGAGCAGCAGCTTCGTATCGTCTCCCGATCGGAACGAACGGAAAACGACGTCTGAACATTGCCGAAATTGCTCCCGTAGGTATGCTTCATTATTATCGATGCTGTAGCTCAAAGCGCTCATCGTCGTTCACTCCGGCCATATAATGTCATACGGATTAATATGCGCCTACCGAACAGGCAGTATGCAGATTATGGCAGCGGGCTTGAACGAATTTGCTTAAAGCGTCGGATTTCACGGCAAAACAAAAAGAGCACCGTTTCAGGTGCTCTATCCATTCCCAATTCAATTAAGCGAGCCGCAACCCAAGAGCTATGATAGCAATGGAGCCCCTATCGAGTAACCGACGATCATCAGCAGCAAAACCGTAATGTGGTTCAAAGAGAAAATGAACATGGAACGAGCCCACTTCTCCTCCGGCTTCCGCCGATAGCCGTTAATGCTGAGGAGCAGCCAGCCTAAGCTCAGAAGCGCGTTGGCAATGGCGATATACGGATTAAAGGACCAAAACAGGAAGCTGCAAAGGAACAATGCGACCAAATAGACGTTCATCTGCACATACGTTCTCCGAATCCCCTTGACGACCGGCAGCATCGGAATGCCCGCGGCCCGGTATTCTTCCATGCGGCGAATGCCGATGGCATAGAAGTGCGGCATTTGCCAAATCACCATTAAAACGAACAACGCGATCGCGCCGGGATGAAAAATATCGGGAGAAATCGCTGCCCACCCGATCAGCGGAGGCATCGCGCCAGACAAGCTTCCGACCTCCGTATTGTAGATCGTTCTTCGTTTCGTCCACATCGTATAAGGCACGACGTAGAGGAACAACCCTAGAAAACCTAAGAAGGCGGATAGCGGCGAAGCGATGTATAGCGCCACGATTCCTCCGAGAGCAATCCAGACCCCCATGAACATCCCGCTTCCGACATCGATGATCCCGGATACGGTCGGCCTCTTTTTGGTTCGTTCCATGATGCTGTCGATGTCGCGATCGTATAAATTATTGAAAATGCCGGCCGCTCCGATAACCAAAGCGGATCCGATCAATGCGAGCGTAATGTGGCCTACCTTATCGAAGAACGAATAGCCGTGCACGAACAACGCCATGCTAAGCCCGGCCACCATCGCGATCAGATTCGACTTGATGATGCCGATTTTTATCGTTTCAAAGAGTACCTTCGTGACGGAGGTCGGAATTCGTTCGATACTCAACGTATTGCTCTGCATTCCCATGACGGTAACACTCCCTCAAAGTCGTTTCGCTTCTCTTAGGTTACCATATTACGACGTTTTTGAGCCATACCTCGTTTAATCCTCATCATTCTGTCAAAAATCTGTGTCGCTTTTATGAACCATCGCTTGTTTGATGCGGGTTTTGCTTGCGAAAAATGCCTGGCGTTTGTCCGACGACCCTTTTGAACAAGGCGATAAAGGTATTGACATCCCTGTAACCGACCGACTCCGCGATATCGCCGATCGTTCGGTCGGAGCCCATTAGCTGCTCGCAGCTCTTGCGGATGCGAACGCCTTGCAGATAATGATGGAACGTTTGCGACGTATGCCGCTTGAACAACCGCTGAAGCTGGCGCTCGCTCCATTGAAACATGTCGGTCAATCGCGATAAGGTTACGGCCTCGGCATAGTGCCTTTCCACATAGCTTAGCACCTGCACGAATCGGTCGTGTTTGCCTGGCAATACCGCGCTTTCGCGATGCTTCAGACGGTACATCGTCAGAATCAATTGAAGCAATAGGCTGCGCAAGTAGGTGGCGGAACCGCTCCGCGGCAGCTCGTATTCCCGGTACATCAAGAGAAACAAAGCATCGATGCTGGCATCGACATCGGCAATCGCCTCGCAAGGTGACTGCTCCCGTTGCAGCTCCCTCATGTAGGATGCGATGGAGCCGTCGATTACCAAGGGCAGCAAGCTGTCGATTAGCCGCGGCTCAAAGATGCAGTTATAGACGATCAGCGGATCCGCGACCGTATCCGAGGAAGCAGGACGGAACACATGCGATACGCCGACAGGTATGACAAATAGCTGGCCGCGTGCCGCCGGCCGAACTTCATTCCCAATGTAATGAAATCCCTTCCCCTCCCCCACATACGCCAGCTCAATAAATTCATGGGCATGCCGAGGCAGAAGGAACGCTTCGGTCATTCGATTAATCGACAGCATCGTATGCTCCGGCAAGAAACGTTCCGCCGTCAGCGTTCGGATCGGTTGGTTCATCGGGGTCACCTGCTCCCATTGATGTCGTGTTTGCCTATACGGGATGTCCGTTATGGCGGGATGTCCAGCATAAAGACACCCTTATAATTATAGTGGAATACCCTTTCAGGGTAAATCAAATCCATACTAGTCGAGAGAGGAATGTGACCTCATGACCAGCGTAACCAAGCTCCGATGCGAGTACAAAGAAAATCCGATCGGAATCGATACCGATAATCCGAGATTGAGCTGGCAAATCCGGTCCGGGTCGCGGTCTTGGCTTCAGGCGGCTTATCAGCTTCAAGTTTCTTATACCCCCAAGTGGGAAAGCCTTCTCTGGGATTCCGGCAAGGTTCTCTCCAGCCAGTCGGTCCATGTCGAGACGGATGACCTCCGGCTTGCGAGCCGGCAACGTTATTACTACCGCGTTCGCGCATGGAGCGAGCAAGGCGAGGTGACCGACTGGTCCGAGACGGCCTATTGGGAGATGGGACTATTAGGCGCGAATGAGTGGTCAGCGGATTGGATTAGCGCGCCATCTGCCCTTATCCCGCCGGAGTCCGAAGTTTGTCCGCTTCTCCGGCGCGCGTTTCGAGTAGACAAGAAAGTGGCGGAAGCCCGTATTTACGCAACCGGACTCGGGCTTTACGAGCTGTACGTGAACGGCGGCAGGGCGGGCGATTGTTATTTGACCCCCGGCTGGACGAGCTACGACCATCATCTCCAGTATCAGACATACGACGTGACGGATTTAATAAAGCCCGGCTCCAACGCCATAGGCGCCATGCTTGGAGACGGATGGTACAAGGGCAGCTTGACCGGCGGCCACAAAAAAAACGTATACGGGGATCGAACGGCGTTGCTTATGCAGCTTCATATTCGGTTCGAGGATGATGAGGAAACGGTCGTTGCAACCGATGCGTCGTGGAAAGCCTTCGAAAGCCCCATCCGCATGTCAGGCATTTATGACGGGGAAACGTACGACGCCCGGCTCGAGCTACCGGGATGGTGTGATGGACGGTTCGATGACGGGAACTGGCACGGCGTGGACATCCTGACGCGCGACAAACATATTCTTAGAGCCCAAATGAATGAGCCGATTCGGAAGACCGAAACCTTATCGCCAATCCAGCTCCTCTCGACTCCTTCCGGAGAACGGGTATTGGATATGGGACAAAATATGGTGGGCTGGGTTCGCTTCACGGTTAGCGGCATCGCAGGACAACAAGTGACGCTGCAGCATGCCGAGGTGCTGGACGTCGAAGGCAACTTCTATACCGATAATTTGCGAAATGCGAAACAAACGATCCGATATACGCTGAAAGGCGGCGGCGCCGAAACGTTCGAGCCCCATTTCACGTTCCAAGGCTTCCGATTCGTGAAGCTGATCGGATTCGATGAAACGATTAGACGGGATGATTTTATTGGCGTCGTGCTTCATTCCGATATGGAGCAAACAGGAGATTTCCGTTGCTCGAACCCCCTGGTCAACCAATTGCAGCATAATATATTGTGGGGGCAGAAAGGGAATTTTCTAGACGTGCCGACCGATTGCCCGCAGCGGGACGAGCGGCTGGGATGGACGGGCGACGCGCAGATGTTTATTCGCACCTCCGCCCACTTGATGAACGTGGCGCCATTCTTCTCCAAGTGGCTGCGCGACCTGGCTTCCGAGCAGCGGGAAGACGGCGGAGTTCCCTTTGTCATTCCCCATGTGCTGAAGGAAACGAGCCACTCCTCCGCCTCTTGGGGAGACGCCGCGGTCATCTGTCCATGGGTGCTTTATCAATGTTATGGGGACAAGCGTATTCTGGAGCGGCAATACGGCAGCATGAAGGCGTGGATCGAATATATCCGGCGGCAAGGCGACAACGAGTATCTCTGGAATACCGGCTTCCATTTCGGCGACTGGCTCGGTCTTGACTCCAAGCCCGATTCTTACGTCGGGGCGACCGACCGGGAGCTGATCGCCACTGCCTTCTATGCCTACTCGGTTTCGCTTGTCGCCAAGACGGCTCGAGTCATCGGGAAGGTCGAAGACGCCGCTGTATACGAGCAGCTGCACGGCCGCGTCCGCGACGCTTTCCGCGAGGAATTCGTCACGCCGAGCGGCAGGCTTGCCGTTCCGACGCAGACCGCTCACGTTCTCGCGCTAATGTTCGATCTGGTGGAGGATACGGCCAAGGAACGAGCGGTACGCAAGCTGGAGACGTTGCTGCAGGAGACGGACTTCCATCTGACGACCGGTTTTGTCGGCACCCCGTATCTGAACCTGGTCCTCAGCCGGAACGGCCTCTCGGAGCTTGCGTATAAGCTGCTGCTCCAAACCGACTATCCTTCATGGCTGTATCAGGTTACGAAGGGCGCCACAACCGTATGGGAGCACTGGGACGGGATCAAGCAGGACGGCAGCTTCTGGAGCTTGCATATGAATTCCTTCAATCATTACGCGTACGGCGCGATCGGCGAATGGCTGTATCGGGACGTAGCCGGGATCGATGTCGACGAACATGCTCCGGGATATAAACATATTCAAATCCGGCCGCAGCCGAACGAAGCTTTGACTTGGGCCGAAGCCGAATATGAATCGATGTATGGGCGCATAAGAGTCAAGTGGGAGCGGACCGGCGAAGGCGGCATGGAAATGACGATCGCCGTTCCGCCGAACACG
>JAQSXN010000166.1 GCA_029256665.1 Paenibacillus sp. | reverse complement strand
AGGAGATCGCCCAGGGCGGCGGAAGCCTCAGGAAGTCGCCGGCCGTGAGGGAATATGTATAGGCTGAACAGCCGCGAGGCCGGACTCCGCCACGCTTTTCTCGCGGGGTATCTCGTCGTGCTGCTGCTGCTCACCGTCTATCAAGATTTCCCGCTTGTACAAGTGATCGGCGAGATCGGGAGGACGCCGATCGTGCTGTTGTTCCCCTTGTTTCTGCTATGCGAAATCTCGCTCCTCGCGAAGCATAAGCGGATCACGCATTGGTCGAAGCTGCATACGTATTTGCTCGGATTTATCATTTATCTCGCTCTCGTTAGCCTTGTCTACATCATGATTCAATATATGAGCGGATCCTACAGCTTCGGTTCCGAGAATTTGCTGGGCAAAGGCGTAAAGGTACTGATTTACTTCTTGCTCATCTTGCTTTACATCCGGCATATTCAGCTTGTCGTCGCCAAGATCGGCCGTCCCGGCACCGTCTGCGGCTGCTTTCTCGTCGCCGTTACGGCGCTGCTCGCCATCATGTCCGCGGAGCTGGCCAGCATGCCGAACGCGCTTGCGTTCATGCATTCAGCAGACGCGCCTTATTGGCGGGTCCGGCTGCTAACGTCGGAGAGCAGCACGACCGGCACCATCGTCGTGGTGTACGCCGCCATCTTGGTGTACTTGAGCCGGTATTGGAACAAGCTTGCGCGAACGCTGACGATCGTCTACGCGTCCGGATTTTTTATCTTTTACCTGTTCGTGACGGGCTCGAAAGGCTTTATGATCGTAGCCGGGCTCACGTTCGCCGTTACGATGGTGCAGTATCTGGATTTCCGCAAGAAACGAAATTTCGTTCTGCTCGTTGCGGCCGTGATGGTGATGTATCTCTTTATCGCGAATTTCTCGGCGGGGCTCATCAGCTCGTTCAACAACGATATCGAGAACTACACCTCCTCGTATACCCGAATGGGCACCATCGTCATTGCGTTGCTAACGGTGCTGAATCATCCCTTCGGCGTGGGGACCGGCGCGTATCCCGTTTATTTCAATCAGTATTTGGAGCCCTCAGTCAACGTGATGTCCGGGCTGTATTACAAATGGTTCGGCGTCAGCCAGATCAACGTAAGCGAGCTGATCCAATATTCGGGAAGCACTAAAAACTTGGGCGTAAAATCTGGATTTTTCCAATGGTTTATGTTCGGAGGGCTGCTCTCGGTCGCCTTTTTCTATTTGCTGGGACGCCATATGCTCTCGAAAGCAAGATCTAGCTCGATCCTGTTTCTTGCGCTTGTGTTCACCCTGTTCTCGCTGCTGCTCGTATCGCTGGAGATCAAATACGAGATTTGGCTGTTATTCGCCTTTATCGGTCTGCTGCCGGGCAAGAACGACAATCCCAATCAACTTTATTACAGACCGGAGGCGTCGCAATGAACATTCTCGTCGTATGCAACGATTTCCCGTATCCGGCCGACCATGGCGGCAGGGTGGATACGTGGGGACGGATTTTGGCGCTTGCCGAGCTGGGCTGGAAGATCGACTTGCTCGTTTGCGGCAAACATCAGCCAACCGAGTCGGATTGCAGAGCGGTGAAGGCATGGGTGAACGATATCAAATTATGCGATCGAAAAAGCTCGCCGCTCGACCTGCTGATGCCGGAGCCTCTGCAAGTCCGCTCAAGAAACGCGCTGCGGAACGTGCGGCTGGAGCGCGAGTACGACTACGTGCTGCTGGAAGGGGATTACGTGGTTCCCGTTCTGGATAATCCATCCATACGCGCCGAGCGGGCGATTCTGCGCGTCCATAACGACGAGTCCGCTTATTTCAAGTCGCTGGCCAGAAGTACGGACCATGTACTGCACAAGCTGTACTACTCGCTCGAAAGCTTGAAATTCGCAGGACTGCAGAGGAAGCTCGCGAGGCGCATCGACAAATACCTGTTCATCTCCAGCAAGGAGCATGAAAGCTTCGCGCGGCAGCATCCGGCGAAGTCAAGCCTGTTCCTGCCGCCTCCGCTCACGAGGGAGACGTTCGCCAGAAGCGCGTTCGGGGCTCGGCAAGTCGTATTCATCGGTTCGCTCTTTATGCCTAATAACAGGGAGGCGATTCGCTGGTATCTCGAGTGTATTCATCCGAAGCTGCTGGACGTCCCGGGTTACCGATTCGTCATCGCGGGCAACAGCAGAGGGAAGGGAGTCGAATGGCTGAACAGCTATGATCTGGCGCAGGTAGATGTGCATGATACGCCGGAGAGCTTGGATGACATTTATGCCGCGGGATACGTGTTCGTCAATCCCATGCGCAACGGCGCGGGCGTCAAGCTGAAGACCATCGAAGCGATCCAAAACGGCTTGCCCGTCGTATCGACGACGGTAGGCTGCGAAGGCACGGGACTTCAGGACGGATCGCATATCCGGGTTGCGGACGAAGCGGACGCATTCATGCGGGCCGTGAAGGAGCTGCTCTTGAATCCTGCCGCGGCGGAATCGCTGCTGGATGCTTCGCAGCAATTCATCCGGGATCGCTACAACCATAAGGAGGCGCTCAGAACGTATTTCCGCCTCCTTGACCGACCAATTACCGAAGAATGGGGGACGGCCGATGGCAAGGCAACTCATCAACGTTCTATTCGTGACGCACGCGGATAAGAAGGGAGGGGCCGAGCAAAGCTTGGTCCATCTCATCAACTACATCGATACATCGCAATACCGCATTCATTTGATCTGTCCAGGCAATGCGTCCTATCTAGGAGAAATCGCGACCGAGTTTGTCCATATCCCGCTTAGCTTGGGCAGCATCAAGAAGAGGCTGGGCTTCGGTTACTTGGAGACGGTGCTCCGAATGAGGTCGATTGTCAGAGAATACGGCATCGATATCGTGCATGCCAATGGTTGGCGGGCTCCATGGTACGTAGGCCCGCTCAAGTTCTTGTCGCCTTGCAAGCGCGTGTGGCATCATCGCGACCATACCCATCTTCGGATGTTCAACCGCGTGCTGCCGCGTTTCTTCGATCAAGTGATCTGCATTTCGAAGTTCGTGGCGGGTTCCATCGAGGGGAGCAACAAAAACGTGATTTACAACGGCGTGGATCCCAGACTTGCGCTTGGCCGCAGAAGCAGGGCGTTCATGGATGACGGGAAATTGGTCATCGGAACGTTCGGCCGGATCGTGGAGTGGAAACGGTACGATCTGGTCATCGACGCGGTCGCCCGATTGTCGGAGAGCGGGCGGAACGACTGGAAGCTCTTGATCGTAGGAGACGCGTCCATAGACGGTTCGGACCTCTACTATGACAATCTGATTCGCAAGGTCATCGAATACGGTCTGGAACATAACGTCGAATTTTGCGGACATACCAGCAAGCCGCTGGAAATGATGGGCGAATGCGATTTGACCGTCAACTTCTCGCTGAACGAGCCGTTCGGCCGCGTCATCATCGAATCCATGCTGATGGGCACTCCGGTCATCGTGGCGAATTCGGGAGGCGCGCCGGAGATCATCGAGCAGACAAGCGGCGGTCTCGTGGTGCGGGACGGTGACGCCGAGGCGTTGTACGAAGCGATTCGCGGCGTCTACGACGGAGAGGTCGACCACGAGGAGTTGGCCGCCAGAGGCTATAACGGCGTAATGAAAGAGTTCAACATGGGCGCCATCGCGCGTAAGGTGGAGCATATGTATCAGGGCATGCTTGAGCCTGCCGCGATCAGGCTTCCGGGAACGGCAGGGTGATGGCGTTATGAGCGTAACCCCTGCTTCATTTAGTCTCGAAAAGGCGCTGGCCGTGCTGAAAGGGGCGGCGGTGCTGCCGCTGAAAGCCAGCTCGGCCGGACGGCTGTCCCGCATCGCCGGCAAGCTGCGCCTGAAGAACAAAGGCGAGCTCATCATCGGCCGGAACGTCTCCTTTCACGCCAAACCGTTCCCATCCTCGGTTTCGGTAAGCAAGGGCGCGCGATTGACCATCGGCGACAACGTGTTCTTTAATTACGGGCTCGATATCGGCTGCACGTCATCCATTACGATCGGCAGCCATACGATTATCGGCCCCATGGTGAACATGATCGATACGAATTTCCATCCGGTCGACGCGCAGGACCATGGCACCGCGAAGCCGATCGTCATCGGCGACAACGTGTGGGTCGGCAGAGGCGCCGTCATCCTGCCCGGGGTCAGCATCGGCAGCGGCGCGGTCGTTGCCGCCGGCAGCATCGTGACAAGGGATATCCCTCCCGCCGTCCTGGCAGGAGGGACCCCGGCCAAAGCGCTGAGGGAAATCGACGTGCCGCAGGATTGGATCCGCAGATACAACTGAAAAGGAAGGAATGAATCATGTGCGAATGGCCGGCGCAGTGGAGAAGAGGCCGAAGAAAGTATGGATGTGGCCGAGAACAAGCGGACTTAACGTATACAACAATCTATTGACGGATGCGCTCACGGACGCCGGGCTCCAGATCGAGGATTTGAGCCATGGCAAGTTCATGTTGAAGGTCGGCAAGGCGAGGGGCGGCGACATCGTTCACGTCCATTGGTTCCATCATGCCTATCGGCACGGGAATCCGGTCGTGTCGATCGTAAAGTCGATCATCCTGATCTGCACCTTGACTTATATGCGCTTGCGAGGGATCGGCCTCGTCTGGACCATCCATAATTTGTATCCGCACGATTCCAAGCGCCGAGGCGCCGAACGGTTCATGCGGAGGCTGATCTGCCGGTTCTGTACGGGCTTGATCGTCGCATCGGAATCGATCAAGCGCAAGGTCATGAACGAATTCGGGGTTCCGGAGCATAAGCTGCACGTGGTGAAGCACGGCCATTATCTGGACGTGTACAAGCCCCAGGGGCGGCGCGTCCGGGAGCAGCTCGGCATCGGCGGTGACGACGACGTGTTCTTGTTTCTTGGCGCGATCAAGCCATACAAGGGCGTCGACGACCTGGTCGAGGCGTTCCGCGCGGTCCGGACGGGCCGCACGCATCTTATTATCGCCGGCAAAGCGGACGCGGAGCTGGAGCATTATCTGCAAGGACTTCGGCAAGAGGAAGGCATCATTGTGATGGCCGGCTTCATACCGGACGAGGAGGTGGCGGATCTGCTGAACGCCGCCGATGCGCTCGTGCTGCCGTACAAGGAAATTACGACGTCGGGCTCCGCGATTCTCGGCCTAACGTTCAGGAAGCTGGTCGTGATGCCGGACAATGAATTTATCGACGATTATTTCCTCGAGCATATGGCCGTCAGATACGACCCGCGCGCGGGCGGCGGCCTCGCGCTTGCCCTGGAGGAAGCGAGAATGCTCAAGCGGCAGCGCAGATCGCCCAATTACGAAGAGGCTTTGCGAGAGCTCGATTGGGACGTCATCGCGCGCAAGACGGAACTCGTGTACGCGGGAAGGGGTTGAACGATGAAGGTATCAGTCGCGATCTGTACGCATAACAGAGCCAAAGATACGACGGAAGCGGTGGAGAGCGTCATGGCCGCCAACGAGATTCAAGGCGACTTTGAAATCATTGTCGTGGATAACCGATCGACCGACGACACGGCGGCCGCGGTAAAAGCTTTGCAGGAGCGCTATGGCAGCAAGGTGAGATACGTGTACGAGCAGGAACTCGGGTTGTCGGTTGCGCGCAACCGGGCGATCCGGGAGGCCAAGGGAGATTACATTCTGTTTCTCGACGACGACGCGCTGGCGTTGCCGGGCTGGATGGGAGCGATCGTGGACGTATTCGAAAGCGATTCTGCCATCGGCTGCGTCGGAGGAAGGATCGATCCCGTATGGGAGAGCGAAGAGCCCGAATGGATACCGGAGGAGCATCGCTCGGTATTCACGATTCTGGATTTTTCCCGAACCGTGACCGAAATGGAGGCGCCATCCATTCCGTACGGCGCTAATGTCGCGTTCCGGCGGAAGCTCTTCCTCGATCTCGGCGGATTCCGGGAGGATCTTGGCCGGAAAGGCGGCAAGCTGCTGTCCAGCGAGGAGAGCGAGCTGATCGCGCGGCTGCGGCGAAGCCATAAGGTCTATTACACGCCGCACGGCTGCGTGCATCACAAAATCTCTAAAGAACGCGCCACCCGGAAGTGGTTCCTGAAGCGCATGTTCTGGCAGGGAGTCAGCGATGCCGTCAGGCGCGAGGATACCAGCGTCTTCGCCGTCGCGAAGCATATCATCAGGCTGCTGCAAGCCGTAGTCACGATGCTGCCGGCCGTCTTTCGGCCCAAAGCCTTTATCAGGCAGCTTGTTCATATTTGCTATCGCAACGGTTCGCTGGTGGGCATCCTGCGTTACGGCGGCAGGAGCTGAGGGACGCGATGTCACAACTGGCGATTCATAAAACATGGAAAGCGGGCGGACTTGCGGGAACGATTCTTCGCACGAGCGCAACGAATCTTCTCGTCATGGTCCTTACCACGCTGACTTCCATCGCGACGGCGCGAATGTTCGGCGTCGTTGGCAAAGGAGAGTTCTCGGCCATTCTGTTATGGCCGACGCTGCTCGCGGGCATCGTGTCCTTCGGCCTCCCGACTTCGCTTATCTATAATGTAAAGCGGAATGCGGGCAAGGGATCCGAGCTCATCCGGACGGGATTCCTGTTCCAGGTGCCCGTCGCGGCCATTACGGGATGCATCGCATGGATCTTCATGCCGAACTGGCTTGGCGGTTATCCCGAGCCGGTCATTGCCGCCGCCAGATGGTATGCCGTCGGCATGCTGCCCATTCTGCTGGCGATCAACCTGCTTTCCGCGCTTGCGCAAAGCATCGGACGTTTCAAGGTTTACAACGGCGTGCGTCTGTACGTGCCGCTCCTGAATTTTGCGGGGCTGCTTGCCCTCTGGGCTGCAGGCGACCTGTCGCTGACTTCCGCGGCAGGCGTGTTCTTGGCCACCAGCGCTGCGGTCGTCGCTGCTGCGTTCTACAGTCTGCGCGAGTCGCTTAAGGTGAACTGGCTGCAAGGGCTGCGGGACCGGTTAGCAGCCAAAGCGCTGCTGGGCTACGGAAGCAAGGTGTTCGGGGTGGAGCTGCTGGGCACCTTGTACGCCCAGTTCGACAAGCTAGTTATTCTGTCGATGCTATCGGCCAGAGAGCTGGGACTCTATACGGTCGTATACGCGTTGTCCCGCGTGTTTAACGTCGTCCAGACGGCCATTACGAGCGTCGTTTTCCCCAAGGTGACGGGGCAGGACAACGGAGTCATACTGGCGACGGTCGGACGGGCCTTTCGGCTGACCATGCTGCTTATGTCGATCGCCGCAGTGCCTTGCATGCTGATCGGCCGCACGCTGGTTGGTTTGTTGTTCGGCGAACAGTTTCTGGATGCAAGCACGGCCTTTTACCTCTTGTCCGCGGAATGCATCGTCGGAGGCGGAGCGTGGATACTGGCCTCGGCGTTTAACGCGATGGGCAGGCCGGGATTGGTGTTGATCCGGCAGATTATCGCGCTGGCCGCGACGATCGGATTGTTTTTCGCGCTCGTCCCGTCGTTCGGCTTGAACGGCATTGCCGCGGCCTTGCTCATCGGAGCTTGGATCAGGCTTGCCGTCACGCTGCTGTCGATGCGGATTGTATTTCGGATCAAGCTCGGGGCTATGCTCTTCCAACGGGAAGATTTGCGCTTTCTAACAAAGTCGATCAAGGCAAAATTAAAACGCAAGGAGTGAAATCG
>JAQSXN010000165.1 GCA_029256665.1 Paenibacillus sp. | reverse complement strand
GCTGCGCGTCGATTAACGCCCTCATGCTTTTTTTCAAATCGGCCTTCGTCTCGTCCTTTACCGATATGGATCCCAACCGGCGCATGTCCATTCCTTTAAACAACCGCAACAGCTTATGTACGCCTTCGCTTAACGGAATCCCATACGGATCCCTGCTCTCGCACCGGCTGCATAATACGCCTCCCGCGCCTGGAGACAGCTTGAACGGCCCCACCCGGTTCCCGCAATGAAGACATTCGTCAAGCTGCGGCGCGTATCCTGCCATATCGAGAATTCGCATCTCGTACAGATGGACGACGATGGCGGGATCTTTCCCATCTTGCATAGCTCCGTAGCACGCCTTGAGCTGCTCGAACAGGAAACTTCCCGCTTCTTCCTCTTGCAGCGCGCGATCCGTTAGTTCAGCTGCATAAGAAGCGTAGGCCGACAAATCGAGCTGCATACGCAAATCATGGTGAGACGTAATGATCTCACCATGATTGAGCGTACCTAGTCCGCTGCTCCGGAAATATTGGTACTCTCCATGCGTAAACGGCTGCGCTAGCGAAGAATGCCTGCTTTTCACTTTTTTCGCTCCGCGAACGAGCACGCCCGCTTTGCCGTTCGTATTCGTCAGGAGCGTCACGATTTTGTTGTTTTCCCCATAATCCATGCTGCGGATTACGATTCCTTCCACGCGATGCAGCATCCGGCTTCTCCCCCGCGAAACATAAGCCTATTATCCGATAATACCGCTATGTCGCCTATTCTTGAACGTCTATACTCGCAGCTTCCTCATCTTGTCCATGCGACATGGCCGATTCATCGGCTACGCCGTATTGATCTACTTCCCTGTATAGCATGAAGGACTCAACATCACCGGTCAATGCAAAATACTTCCACGAAAAATCTCGCATTCGTATTCATCCTTTCCGCCTCGGAAATGCAGCTTCAGACGGTTATAGGATGCGATAAACAAGGTTCGGATATCCTTAGCAAAATACGACATTCGCGAAGCGTTGCCGGATTAGTCGTTGCGGTAGCCCAAATCCTTCAGCACGCGTTCCTGATTGCGCCAGTCCTTCTTCACCTTGACCCATAGCTCCAGGAATATGCGCGAGCCCAAAAGCGCTTCAATGTCCTTGCGAGCCTGCTTGCCGACTTCCTTGAGCAGCTCGCCGCGTTTGCCGATGATAATGCCCTTCTGCGAATCCCTCTCCACGAAAATAACGGCCCCGATGTACACGACGCCATTGTCCTGCACGCGCATGTCTTCGATCGTTACCGCGATGGAATGCGGAATTTCCTCCCGCGTCATATGGAGAATTTTCTCGCGTACCAGCTCCGCGCATACGAATTGCTCCGGATGGTCGGTAATTTGGTCCGCGGGGTAATATTGCGGTCCTTCAGGCAAGTAACGTTTGATTTGCGTAAGCAAAGTGCTGATGTTGCTGCCTTGCAGAGCCGAGATCGGCACGATTTCGGCGAACTCGTGCAGCGCGTTGTATTGCGCGATCATCGGCAGCAGCGCCTCCGGCTCGATTTTGTCGATTTTGTTCATGACGAGGAATACCGGCGTCTTGGTCATTTTGAGCTTCTCGATAATAAACCGGTCTCCGCCGCCCAATCCTTCGGACACGTCTATAAGGAATAACGCCGCTTCCACTTCCTTGAGCGCGCCTTCCGCCGATTGGTTCATATAATTTCCCATCTTGGATTGCGGCTTATGGATGCCTGGCGTATCCAGAAACACGATCTGATAATCGTCCGACGTATAGACGCCGTGTATTTTGTTGCGCGTCGTTTGCGGCTTGTCCGACATGATCGCGATTTTCTGTCCGATCAGATGATTCATCAGCGTCGACTTGCCTACGTTCGGCCTGCCGATAATGGCCACGAATCCCGATTTGAATCCGTTGCCGTTTCGTCCCGTTCCTTGTTGTCCACTCATGCTTTTTCTTGCTCCTCCTTATTTAACGCCGCTGGCGTAAACGCCCCCGGCAGCAGTTCCGCTACCGTCGCGATACTCCACCCGCCGCGCAAGTTGCCCATAATGACGGGCAAATCCGGTCCGCATAATTCGACCATCACTTGCCGGCATATGCCGCAAGGAGAGATCGGTCCATCCGTGTCTCCAATTACCGCAATGGCACGAAATCCGCCAGCTTTGTTGCCGTCGGCAATCGCGCGGAATAACGCGGTACGTTCCGCGCAGTTGGTGGGTCCGTATGCCGCGTTTTCCACATTACAGCCATAGTGGATCACTCCCTGGGCATCCAACAGCGCGGCCCCTACCCGAAAGTTCGAATAAGGCACGTAGGCGCGTTGCATGGCCTCGTAAGCCTTCTCGAGCAGCTTGCCGTATTCAGGCTCCAAACCTTCATATTCCTTCATCTTTTCACCTTCTCGTTTCTCTTATCCAATAAGCCGCCAAAGCGGCGGGCCAAGCACGAACGCGCCTATCGCAATGGCAACAAGGGCCGCCGCCAGCACAGCGCCCGCCGCTACATCCTTGGCGGACTTCGCCAACGGATGCCGCTCGGGGCTGGCCAGATCGACGGCCTGCTCAATGGCTGTGTTCACTAATTCGGCGCTAACGACCATTCCGATCGCGATCGCAAGCAGACACCAATCAACGGTGTCCAGCGACAAAAAAGATCCAAGCGCAATAACGATGACAGCGGCAATTATATGGATTTGCATATGCCGCTGAGTGCGAATCGCAAATGCGATACCCGACAATGCCAGCCCTACGCTTCTGACGAACTTGATCATTTATCTCGTAAGGCCAACTTGCCGCAATACCGCTTCTTGCTTGGCCGTCATCTCGGCTTCGGCGGCTTCGTCTTGATGATCGTAACCGATCAGGTGCAAGAAACCGTGAACGAACAAGAATCCGATTTCGCGTTCCAACGAATGGCCGTATTCCTCGCTCTGCAGCTTGGCGCGATCGACGGAAATGATGATATCGCCGAGCATGCCGGACAGCGGATCCAATTCGTTCTCGTTTTCCACTTCGAAGATAATGTCGAGCTCGTCCGTTCCGTCTTCCTGCATCGCAAACGACAATACGTCCGTAGGGCGATCGATCCCGCGGTAGTCGCGGTTAAGAGCATGAATGCCCTCGTCGTCGGTAAACGTTAAGGCAACTTCCCCTTCCGACAATCCTTCCGCGGCTCCGGCAAGCTGCAGCAGCTCCGATAGCTTCTCGATCCACGCGTCCGGTATTTCGTGTTTCGTCTGTTCGTTGTTCCAGTCTAACTGCAATGTCATCCTACTCGATCCGCTCCTTCGTTTTGGCATCGTCCGGATATTCGATCCGGGAATGGAAGATGCCGATGATGCTCTCCTTGAGCGATTGCGCGATCTTGTCCAATTCCTTAAGCGTCAAGTCGCATTCGTTGTACTGATTGTCGTCGAGTCGGCTCTTGATGATCTTGGCGATCATCGCCTCGACATGCTCTACCGTCGGGTTGCGCAAGCTGCGCACCGCCGCCTCGACGCAATCCGCGATGCCGACGACGGCCGCTTCTTTGGACTGCGCCTTCGGACCGGGATAACGGAAGTCATCCTCGGTAAACGACGGCACGATCCCTTGCTCCTCCGCCTGCTTAGCTGCTTTGTGGTAGAAAAACTTCAGCGATGTCGTGCCATGATGCTGCTCCGCAATGTCGCGAATCGGCTTCGGTATATTATGCGCTTTAAGCATCTCCACGCCGTCCCTCGCATGCGCAATGATGATCGATTTGCTTAGCTTAGGATCGATCGTGTCGTGCGGATTCTCGATATTAGACTGATTCTCGATAAAATAGTTGGGCCGTTTCGTCTTCCCGATGTCATGATAATACGATCCGACCCGGCAGAGCAAGCCGTCCGCTCCGATCGCTTCGGCTGCGGCCTCCGACAGGTTGCCGACCATGACGCTGTGATGATACGTGCCCGGCGTCTCCGTCAACAGCTTGCGCAGCAGCGGATGGTTGGGATTCGACAGTTCGACTAGCTTAAGCGCGGAAAGGATGCCGAACGTGATCTCGAAGAACGGCATCAAGCCGATCACGAGCACCGCCGTTAGAAGTCCGCTTGCGAATGCAAAAGATACGGAATAAATAAACGGCATCCGCTCGAGCTGTTCCGTCAGCATCAAGACGGCCATAACCGACAACGAACCGAACAAGCTGACCATAATGCCCGCCTTTAGAATGGCGGAGCGCTGGCTCGCCCGGTGAATCGAGAAAATGGCGGCAAGCGAAATGGTAATAATAAAGAATCCGTACTTAAAATCGAACAGACTATTGGAGGCCGGATTCAAGATGATGCTTCCCATAATCGTAAAGATAAACGACGCGATTATCGCGAGATGCATGTCGAGCAGCAACGTGATCAGCATGGCCCCTAGCGCTGCCGGCGCGAGATATCCGACATAGGGCGCCGAATCCGTCTGGATGAGCGCGATAATTTGGATCGTAATCATATTGATCAGGAAGATCAACAGCAGCATAAGCAGCTGCGTATTGCTGTACTTAGGCAGGATGCCTCCGAGGCCGCCGAATTGATGCAAATACGCGAACAGCACAACGACGAACATAAGCGACAAAATAAGCAGGCCCGCTTGCGGCCAGTAGGAGCGTTTGTCTCGCAGCAGATTGGAGTCCGAAAGCAGCTTGTACAAATCAGGCGTAATCGTCTGGCCGCGCTTGACGATTACGTCGCCTTCCTTAAAGACGACAGGGGCCGTGTTTTGTTTGGCAAGCGCCTTCGCTTCTTCCGTTGCATCCGTGTTAAGAAACTTGTTCGGCATAATGGCGAATCTCGCCAGCTCTTGAACGATTTCCCTTTGCGTGCGATTCGATAACGTGCTTGCGTTAACAAGTTCGGCTACTTGAGTACGGGCGGTTTCCGCTTCGCGCAACTGCTCCACGGTCAGCTTGCGAACGATGTCCTTTGCTACTCCGCGCATCTCCGCGAGCTGCTCGGCCGTAAGCTGAGGCAGCTTATAGAACGTTTCTTGCGGGATGGTGTACTGCTGCTCCTTGGCTATCGTCTCCATCTCCTGGAGTAAAGAATCGCTGTATAAATCGCTGCCCTTGTTCGCCTCGATGAAAGCATCGATATGGGCCGCGTATTTATCGGGTATTTCCGAACGGTAGATGGCGACCTTGTTATCCGTCGTCACCTGGTCGTCAAGATTCAATTGTTCGATGCGGTAAAAAATTTGCTCCACCAGCGTTTCGTTGCTAAGCGGGACGATGGAGTAAATGGGATCGATCGTGGCAGCCGCATCCTCTTCGGCTTGGCGGGTCGCCTTCTCGTCGCGAATCTGGAACGGCGCCTTGATTTCCTTCTCGCTGGCGACTCCTTCGGTAATATCGTACGTCTCGGGAATGACATGCGGCGATAAGCTGAAATAAAAGAGCAGCACGAACATCGCCATCAGCGTCCACTTGACGGCCGGACTCTGTCTCCAGCCTTGCGGCGTTCTTGCCGGCGGCTTGACGCTGCTTGGCTTTACGCCCGTCCCATTCTGGCTCATACCCGCTCCCCTCCCCCTAAGGTAGTTTAAAAATCCGCTTTTGATTACGAAGCTTCGCTCCGGAGCCTATTCGACTTCGAATCTTGACCTCAACCGGACCTTCCGGTACTCACGTAGCGCTGCTACGCTCCGTTCCTCATCTCCTAGTTTCGCCCAACCTTCTCGGTACTGAAAAGCGAATTTTTGAACTTTTATTTGAATCGCGAAACTTTAACAAACAATACCTCAGGCTTTATTGTCGGCGTCGTGGTTGTAAGCGACGATGATTTTTTGAACAAGCGAATGGCGGACGACATCCTGCTCGGAGAAGAAAATCATGCCGATCTCTTCGATGCCCTTCAGTATGCGCTGCGCTTCAATGAGCCCGGACGTTTTGCCGCGAGGCAAATCGATTTGGGTCACGTCGCCCGTAATAACCATTTTGGAACCGAAGCCGAGCCGCGTCAGGAACATCTTCATCTGTTCCGGAGTCGTGTTCTGGGCTTCGTCGAGTATAATAAACGAATCGTCGAGCGTCCGTCCGCGCATATAGGCTAGAGGCGCAATTTCGATCAAGCCGCGTTCCAGCGCCTTTGCCGTCTGGTCCGGGCCGAGCACGTCATGCAGCGCGTCGTATAACGGCCGCAAGTACGGATCTACCTTCTCCTGCAAATCTCCCGGGAGGAAGCCGAGGTTTTCGCCCGCTTCAACCGCGGGACGCGTCAGCACGATCCGCTTGACGGAACCTTCCTTGAGCGCGACGACGGCAAGCACGACGGCCAAGTAGGTTTTGCCCGTTCCCGCCGGACCGATGCCGAATACGATATCGCGTTTCTTGATCGTTTTCACGTAGTGGCGCTGTCCGATCGTCTTGACCATGATCTTTTTGCCGCGGAACGTGGAAGCGATCTCCTTCTTGAACAGGTCCAGCAGCTCTTCCGCCTGCATCGTTCTGGCCAGCTCGAGCGCGTAGGACATGTCTCGTTCGGTCGGCGAGTATCCTCCGCGGACTAGCTGCAGGAGCACGTTATAAAGCTGCTCCAGCGAATCTACTTCCTTTGCCGGACCCGAGATGACGATCTCCGCCTCGCGCGAGCTGATCGAAGCTTGCACTTGATCCATGATGAGACGCAAATATTTGTCCTGCGGGCCGAATACGGCAAGTCCTTCTGCGGCGTTGCCAAGCGGAACCTTTGCGATTTTGTTTTCAATTTGCAACAATTCTCAGTCTCCCTGCATCTGGACTAATGGCAATTCTTCTACGATGGATTGCTCTACTTCAAAAAGAACTTTCATATAAACTTTACCATTGTCCGCCTTTTCATGCAAAACAATTTCATCCCTGACGACCGCGTCCAGTCCGGCCTTCTCCATGACTTCGGCTCTGGCTTGCATCAACCCGACCTCAACGGCCTCTTCCTCCGTCAGACTCCGTTCCTGCATCTCCGACTCCAATATCGTCTCTTTCATCCTGCCGAACGGGAGCGTCCAATCACGCCAGGAGATCCGTTCCTCCCGTGTCACCGTCTCCGACTGCTCGAAAGGATTGTCGCCGAAACCGCTGAGCTGAAGCGCCCTAGAGCCGATAACCGCGTGCCATTTCGTTTTTTTCTCGCCCGTGTACACCTTGGTCTGCTGCGTCATCGGCGCTTCCACTTCGTATTCGTACCAAACGAGACCGCGCACGGAACCTTTGGCTACAACTGTCTTCGAATGCGTTTCGTTGCCGATGATGCCGGAGATTAACGTTTGTCCTTTTTGAACCCTCGCGTTTTTGCGAACCATCGGTTTGCCCGCCTCCGCGACAATCTGGGTCACGACCGCGTCCGCCGAAGCGACGAGATGTCTGGGGTTGTTAAGCGACGCAAGCTCGGGCAACGACATTTCGACGACTTGGATGCGGACCTTCGTCCCCGTTTTCTCCACGCCGATCCAGGTGGTGCCTGGCAGCGCCGTCACCAGCTTCTTCGACAGCACGTCCGTATTCGGAAGACGGAACGACCATTGCAGCGTATACAACCCTTCCGCCTTCGCCGCTTCGAGAATTTGTTCCTTGCTGATCCTCGTGTTGCCCTCCACGTCGATCTTCCACACGAGCGACGATAGCAGGAAAATGAGGACAAAAAACAAAACGAGCCCGCCGGCGAACCACATTCTTTTCTCCGCCCTTGCCATCCAGAACGGC
>JAQSXN010000164.1 GCA_029256665.1 Paenibacillus sp. | reverse complement strand
TTTTTGCGAGCTTGACTGTCGTTGTTGACACTTTCCAAATCGAGCGTCGGGTATTCCACTTTGGCGGAGGCGGGAACCATTTCGATTTCTTCGGCCGCTGCCTGCTTTCTTCTGCGGTTCAACATAAACGCGAGTCCGCCTATAAGCGCGAGCGCCGCTACGCCGAGACCGATTGCCCATCCGGTCGATAAGCCGCTTCCCGTTGCTTGCGAAGAGCTATCCACAAAATTGCGCGAGATAAGTGAAACCTTTTTGCCGATCAGAGCGTCATCATTAACGTTCTGTCCCGATCCGGCCAACTGGCCTCTTACGACTGTGGTCAGGTAGTTCATAATATCGTTTCTGGCATTTTCGTCGCTTAATTGCGCTGCTTCGATGCCAATGCTGATCGATAAGTCTTCTAGGACATAAGGCCCGGATTCGATATTGTTTTTGATCCGGTCGTAATCGTAATTCGTGACCTGCGAATTGGATTCGGATGAATTTTGGCCTTGCGAGCTCGCTTCGTAGCCCGGAATGTCCGTCTCTCCCGTACCCGCAACGCCTCCTGCCGGAGTAGAAGATCCCGTCGAGGAAGAGCTATTCGTCTCTTCGCTCACTTTAATGCCGTTGTTGTCGTTGTCGGTAAGCGGACGAACCAGATTCTCTTCCGTTTTGCGTTTGTCGAAGTTCATGGAGCTCGCTACGCTTACGACCAAATTGTCCGATCCGACGATTGTGCCTAGAAATTGCTGAATTTCGTTTTTGAGGCTGGTTTCGTATTTGCTTTGAATCTGGAATTGCATGTCGACAGCATCGGAGTTCCCTGTTGCCGCGCCGCCAACGACTGAAGATACAAGCTCGCCTTGCGGGCCGGAGATCGTAATGTCCTCGATCGCCAGATCCGTGACTGTCGCTTTGACAAGGTTGTAGTAACCGTCGACTTCCTTCTGCGAAGGGCGATAGCCCGCCGTAAATTTCATGACGATAGCAGCTGTCGCTTTTGCTTCGTCCTCCGGAGTCAGAAACACGCTTTCCTCGGGCCGATTGATGAGGACCTTAGTGCTATCCACGCCTTGAAGTCCGTTTAATAGTTTCTGCACTTCGCCATTTAGCGCCTGTTGGTAGATAACGTCGAATTCGTTCTGCGTTTTGCCGAACTGCGATGCGCTGTTGCTGAATACTTCGAAGCCGATGGATCCGTTTTGGACCAGTCCCTGCGAACCTACATCCACTTTCACTTTCGAAGCAACCGAACTCGGTACCGAGATGCTAGTGCCATTGTTGCTGAGCTCATAAGGAATGCCGTTCCCGTCAAGGTAAGTCATAACGGCCGCGGCGTCGGTCGCGTCCATGTTCTTGAACGCAAGCTCGTACTCCGTCCTGGTAAACACGATGGTTAACAGGATGACCGCTAACAACAATCCACTAATCGATGCCCCCAACCATATTTTTTGTTTTTTGCCCATCTGGCCCCAGAACTGCTTGAGCCTCTCGCGATAGTGGGCGATTCTCTCGTTCACATTGTCACCTCACCCAATACTATGCTGATCAAACTGCAGAATTAAAGCTGCATCCGCATCATTTCCTGGTATGCTTCCACCACTTTGTTGCGGACCTGCGAGGTTAACTGCAGACTGAGATGCGCTTGTTCCGACGCAATCAGCACTTGGGTCACGTCCACCTTGCCCAGCAAATATTGATCGTTTAGCTCATGTACCTTCTTCTCTTGATTGCCGACGCTCTCAAGCGCCGTCTGCAGATATTGCCCAAAGGATTGCGTCAGCTCAGCAGGCGTCGCCTGAGTTACCGGTTTAATCAGCGATTGGGACCCGGTTATGGGACCTAGCTGCATCGATTGAATCATAATTTCCCCTCCGTGTCGGTTATAACGTTAGCCTCTTCCAATCTCAAGGGCCTTTACGAACATGGCTTTAGTCGCATTAATTGCCGTTACGTTCGCCTCATATGCTCTCGAGGCAGAGATCATATCCACCATTTCTTTGGCCACGTCAACGTTAGGCATATGTACATATCCATTCTCGTCCGCATCCGGATGCGATGGGTTGTAGACGAGTTTATTTGGCGTTTGATCTTCCTGTATCCGGGCTACCCGCACGCCCGAAACTTTCTCCTTGCCTCCCATTTGCGTAGAGAGCATCGACGAGAAAGACTGCTGCGTAGGCTCCAATACAACAAGCTTCCGTTTGTAAGGCTCGAATTTCCCGTTAACATAGCTGCCTCGAGTCGTTTCCGCATTGGCGATGTTGGAGGAAATGACGTCCATCCGCATCCGTTGGGCGGTCAGAGCCGATGCGCTGATATCAAATCCGTTCGATAATTTCACTTAAACTATGCCCTCCCGTCAATGCCTGTTCGCAGCATTTTTAAGTCGTGATTGATCTGCTGAATATAGAAGTTATAACTAAGTTGATTTTTGGCGAGCAGGGACATCTCCCGATCGACGTCGACATTATTTTGGTTATTATTCATCGATGTCGAATTGTCGGTCACGACTTCAGGCGCAGGCAATCTGGCCGAGTTAGCCCCGATCGGAATATGCCTTGCGTCCGTCGACCTACCCGAGAGGCGATTCTCTCCCCCGCCCATCGACTGCTCCAGCAGCTCTTCGAATAATAGTTCCGAGCGTTTGAAGTATGGCGTCTCTGCATTTGCGACATTATTCGAAATCACGCGTTGTCTGGATTCAGCCGCGTAAAGAGCTGCTTCCATGCGCCCAAACGCTGCGCCATTCAACAATTTCACTGTACGTTTCACCACTTTCGCTATGAAAATCTTAGTTTAACTATTCAACAGATTGACTCTCATTCCTTCTTTGTTCGACAAATATTTATTAAAAAAATGAGATCGTTCTGTCGTTTTTTGCTGACAGGAATATCTTCTTCAATTCCCTAATTTATTACAATAAGAAAAAAGCCCTATCTTTGAATAAAGATAGGGCTTACTTGTACTTTTTGAACTAGGACTACGACTTGATCTTTTTCAGTTCTTGCAAAAGCTGGTGATTAAGGATCCGGATGTAAGTGCCTTTCATCCCAAGCGATCTAGTCTCGATCACGCCGGCGCTCTCTAGTTTTCGAAGCGCGTTGACGATAACGGATCTTGTAATTCCGACCCGGTCCGCGATCTTCGAAGCGACGAGAAGGCCCTCTTTGCCGTCCAGCTCCTCAAAAATATGCTCTACGGCTTCCAATTCGCTGAACGACAGCGAACCGACCGCAACTGCAACGACGGCGCGGCTTCTGACTTCCTGCTCGATTTCGTCGGCGCGTTCGCGCAAAATTTCCATGCCTACGATGGTGGAACCGTACTCCGCAAGCACGAGATCGTCTTCGTCGAACGATCCCGACAATCGGGTCAGAACCAACGTGCCCAATCGATCGCCGCCGCCCGTAATTGGGACTACAGTCATGACTTCATGATTCCCCAGTTTGGAGAATGCTTCCAAAATTCCCGAATCCAGTTCGACATTGGTCAGAGACTCCGCCGTTTCGAGAAATCGATTGTTTGATTCCTGTGAGAATCTGAGCTCGTCCCCCGACAGAGATCGGATGTAGTCATGATCGTAAATATCGACGGCGGCGCAGCCCAGTATTTTGCCTCTGCGGCTGACGACGAAGACGTTGCTCTGAACGGTCGAGCATAACACCTCCGCCATTTCCCTAAAGCTGAGTGCCTTGCCGGCTGCTCTCTGCAGCAGCCGGTTCAGCGTTCTTGTTTTGTTCAATAAACTCATTTCTAATGTGCCTCCCGGAACTGTAACGACTACAAAATGTATTGGCTTAAATCTCGATCCTTTGCTATGCCGCCAAGCTTCTCGCGCACGTATTCGGGCGTGATCGTCATCTTATCCAGCGATAGCTCCGGCGCTTCAAAGCTTAGATCCTCTAACAGCTTCTCCAGAATCGTATGAAGCCTGCGCGCGCCGATATTCTCCATGTTGCGGTTGACGTCCGCCGCGATCGAAGCCAACTCCCGAATCGCTTCGGGCGAAAATTCCACTTCGATTCCCTCGGTCTGCAGCAGCGCCGTATATTGTTTCGTCAACGCGTTTTTTGGCTCCGTCAAAATGCTGATGAAGTCATCCAGACTGAGCGAAGTAAGCTCTACCCGAATCGGAAACCTGCCTTGCAGCTCCGGTATCAAATCGGACGGCTTCGCAATATGGAACGCTCCCGCGGCCATGAAGAGGATGTAGTCCGTCTTCACCGGCCCGTATTTGGTCATGACCGTTGAACCTTCCACGATAGGCAATATGTCCCTCTGCACGCCTTCGCGCGATACGTCGGGACCGGAGCCTCTGGAAGGACTGGCGATCTTATCGATCTCGTCGATGAAAATAATGCCGCTTTGTTCCGCGCGGGTAACGGACTCCGTCACGACGTCGTCCATGTCGATCAGTTTGTTCGCTTCCTCCTGCGTCAGCACCTTGCGCGCTTCCTTCACGGGCAGCTTGCGCTTTTTAGGCTTTTTGGGCATCAGCTGTCCGAACAATTCCGACATGTTCATGCCCATGCCTTCGGGTCCTTGGCCGTTTGACAGCATATCCATCATGTTCGGAGTCGTATCTTCGACCTCGATCTCGATGATTTCATTCTCCAGGCTTCCGGCTTCCAGCTGTGCTTTGATCTGCGAACGTTTAAGCTGCAAGGCGCCATCCTGTTCCTTGTCCTTCTCTTCTTCCTTTTCTTCCGCATTCCCGCCGAACAGCATTTCGAACGGATTTTTGGAAGGTTTGGCTTTGACGGCGCTTGGCGCAAGAAGCATCACGATGCGTTCGTTGGCTTGTTTTTCGGCTTTCTCGCGGACCTGCTCCGTTTTTTCGGATTTCACCATGCGAATCGCCGTTTCCACAAGATCGCGCACCATGGACTCGACATCGCGTCCCACATAGCCGACTTCCGTGAATTTGGTCGCTTCCAGCTTCACGAACGGCGCCTTCACCAGTTTCGCGAGACGCCTCGCGATCTCCGTTTTGCCGACGCCCGTCGGTCCGATCATCAGAATGTTTTTGGGCACGATTTCATCTCTGAGCGCTTCGTCCAGCCTGCTTCGGCGATATCTGTTGCGCAGCGCTACCGCCACGGAACGTTTCGCATCCTTCTGGCCGACGATGTACTTATCGAGCTCCGCCACGATCTGGCGCGGCGTCAACACGTCATTCCCCATCCCATATCGCCTCCCGCTTATGATCTAACCGATTTCTTCCACTATAATATTATTATTCGTGTAAACGCAGATTTCGGCCGCGATTTCGAGAGCCGATCTCGCCATATCCTTTGCTTCCATGGCCGGCGCGTGCCGTTTGAGGGCGCGTGCCGCGGACAAAGCGAACGTCCCGCCGGATCCGATTGCCAGTATGCCGTCATCCGGTTCGATAATTTCACCGTTGCCCGAGATGAGCAGCATCCCGGATTTATCCATGACGAGCATCATCGCTTCCAGCTTGCGCAGAACGCGATCCGATCTCCAGTCCTTCGCCATCTCGACGGCAGCGCGCTGCAAATTGCCGTGATGCTCTTCCAGCTTCGCTTCGAATTTCTCGAACAGAGTTATCGCGTCGGCGACAGAGCCGGCAAATCCCGCAACGACTTGACCGCGGTACAGCCGCCTTACCTTCTTCGCCGTATTTTTCATGACCATGCTGTTGCCGAACGTCACCTGGCCATCGCCGGCGATCGCGCCTTTTCCTTCATGGCGAATCGCGCAGATCGTAGTCGCATGAAACTGCATTTCCATCCTTCCGCCTCCATCCGTTGTTCAAGAATTGACCTCCGGGTCGCAAGACCCGGCTATCGTAAACCGGTACCGTATTGCAAAAAAAGTCCGCATATTCTACTCTATGACGGCAATTCGCCATACAGCACGTAATGCGCATGAAAGCGCGCATTCGCGCAAGGATATAGACTACTGTACGGCAATATGCGCCAAATGTTGCTCTTTAAACGCTTCGATGGCGTCAAGCGCCCGATTCGCGATCGCTTCGTTCTTGTCCTTTTTGTTCCGCATGCGCGTCTCGAGCGGCGGAAATAGTCCGAAATTCGCGTTCATCGGCTGGAAGTGCTTGAAGTCGGCGGTCGTAATATATTGCGCCATGCTGCCAAGCGTCGTTTGGTCGGGCAACGCCAACGGCTCCAGACCGCGCGCCAGACGTCCGGCATTCAAGCCGGCGATCAAGCCGGAAGCGGCCGATTCGACATAACCTTCGACGCCAGTCATCTGTCCGGCAAAGAAAAGCGTGTCGCGCGTCTGCGTCTGGTAGGTTGGTTTGAGCAGCTTCGGCGAATTGATGAACGTATTGCGGTGCATGACGCCGAACCGAACAAACTCCGCGTTCTCCAAGCCGGGAATAAGCTGGAATACCCGTTTCTGCTCGCCCCACTTCAAGTGGGTCTGGAAGCCGACCATGTTGTACAGCGTGCCGGCCGCATTGTCCTGGCGAAGCTGAATGACGGCATGCGGCAGCTTGCCCGTATGGGGATTCATGAGTCCTACCGGCTTCATGGGACCGAACAACGCGGTTTGCTTGCCGCGTTTCATCATGACCTCGATCGGCATGCAGCCTTCAAAATAAATTTCTTTCTCGAATTCCTTAAGCTCCGCCGTCTCCGCGCTTACGAGCGCTTCGTAGAATACGTTGAATTCCTCTTCCGTCATCGGACAATTCAAGTAAGCGGCTTCGCCCTTGTCGTATCGCGAGGCCAAGTACACCTTGCTCATATCGATGGAATCCTTTTCGATAATCGGCGCCGCCGCATCGTAGAAGTAGAAATATTCCTCGCCGAGAAGACCTTGAATTTGTTTGGACAGATCCGGCGCGGTTAACGGCCCCGTAGCGATGACGGTAATGCCGTCTACTGGAATTTCGGTTACTTCTTCGTTAAGCACTTCGATAAGCGGATGCTCGCGGAGCCTGCTCGTCACCTCGCCCGAGAAGCCGTCGCGATCGACGGCCAAAGCGCCTCCCGCCGGAACCGCGTTGCGGTCCGCGCTGCCGAGAATTAGCGAATTCAATCGGCGCATCTCTTCCTTAAGCACGCCCACGGCGTTGGAGAGACCGTTGGCGCGCAAGCTGTTGCTGCACACCAATTCGGCGAATTGATTGGTATGATGGGCCGGCGTCTGCCTGACGGGACGCATCTCGTATAAGGTGACGGGGACTCCCTGAGACGCGATCTGCCATGCGGCCTCGCTGCCCGCTAGCCCCGCGCCAATAACGGTAACTTTCTGTGACATGACGGGAATTCAATCCTTTCGGCAAAGCTTTTTGAAATTTCTGACGTTTATTGGGACAAATTGGCCGAGGCGAAACAGCTGCCGGCCATAACGACATCAACCTCCCCGTGAAGGGAGGAAGCTGGAGTAATTCCGTTAAGAAGAAAATATGGGACTTCCGGCGCGTTGGTTACGTAGCGTCGCTACGCTCCTCTGTCCCTAATCTCCATCCAAAACGGACTTTTTTGAACTCATTCTTTATGCTTAGTCATCCTGATCGTCGTCCGGCGCTTCTTCCGAATAGCTGCAAGACGGACATTGGAATTTCGTGCCGGCCCGGCTGCGTTTCTCGACGAGCATGGATTCGCAATTCGGACAAGGCTTGCCCGTAGGTTTATCCCATGATACGTAATCGCAGCCCGGATATTGATCGCAGCCATAGAAGATCCTGCCTTTTTTGCTGCGTCTTTCGATAATTTTGCCATCGCCGCACTTCGGACAAGCGACGCCGATA
>JAQSXN010000163.1 GCA_029256665.1 Paenibacillus sp. | reverse complement strand
TTTTTGCGTCCTTACGCGTCGTGGATCTCCAGTATCATTAACCCGTAGAAGGAGTGTAACGGAATGAATTTTCAAGGCATGATCTTGACGCTGCAGCAATTCTGGGCAGAGCAAAACTGTATTCTCGTGCAGCCGTACGACGTGGAGAAGGGCGCCGGGACAATGAATCCGATGACGTTCCTTCGTTCCATTGGCCCCGAGCCGTGGAACGTGGCTTACGTCGAGCCATCGCGCCGCCCTGCGGATGGACGTTACGGGGAGAACCCGAACCGATTGTATCAGCATCACCAATTCCAGGTCATTCTGAAGCCGTCGCCGGACAACATCCAAGAGCTATATCTGGAGAGCTTGAGACGTCTCGGCATCGATGCGCTGGACCATGATATCCGGTTCGTCGAAGACAACTGGGAATCGCCGACGCTCGGCGCTTGGGGACTTGGCTGGGAAGTATGGCTGGACGGCATGGAAATTACTCAGTTCACGTACTTCCAACAGGTAGGCGGCATCGACGCCAACCCCGTCGCGGTAGAGATAACGTACGGCATGGAACGTCTTGCCTCGTACATTCAGCAGAAGGAAAACGTGTTCGACTTGGAGTGGGTGGAAGGCGTTTCGTACGGCGACGTATTCCTGCAGCCCGAATTCGAGCATTCCAAATACACGTTCGAGACATCCGACACGGCGATGTTGTTCACCCTATTCAATATGTACGAGGAAGAAGCACGCAGGACGATGGAACAGAAGCTTGTATTCCCGGCTTACGATTACGTGCTTAAGTGCTCCCATACGTTCAACCTGCTAGACGCGCGCGGCGCGATCAGCGTCACCGAGCGTACCGGCTATATTACCCGGGTGCGGAACTTGGCCCGCGAGTGCGCGGCTACCTACTACGAAGAGAGAGAGCGGCTAGGATTCCCGCTGCTGAAGAAGGGAGTGGAGCGCAATGGCTAAGGATCTATTGTTAGAGATCGGCCTTGAAGAGGTACCGGCCAGATTCGTCCGCGCCGCAATGAATCAATTGAAGGATAAGATGGACAAGTGGTTGTCCGAACAACGAATCGGACATGGCGGAATCGAGGCTTATGCCACGCCTAGACGCCTTGCGGTCATCGTTCGCGAGGTGGAAGAGAAACAAGCCGACAGCAACGAGGAAGCGAAAGGACCATCCCGCAAAATCGCGATGGACGAAGCCGGCAACTGGAGCAAGGCGGCCTTGGGCTTTGCGCGCAGCCAAGGCGTGGAGCCGGAGCAGCTTTACTTCCAAGAGCTTGCCGGCGTCGAATACGCCTACGCCCGCAAAAGCAGCATCGGTGCCGCTACCGCCGGATTGCTCTCGGAAGGTTTAAGCTCGCTTATCACGTCGATGTCCTTTCCCAAAAATATGCGTTGGGGCAGCTACGAGCTGAAATTCGTGCGTCCGATCCGATGGATGGTGGCGTTGTTCGGCACCGAAATCGTACCGTTCGCGCTGGCCGGCGTGGAGACGGGACGCGTCACGCGCGGCCATCGCTTCCTTGGCCAAGAGGCAACGATCGAAGCGCCTTCCGACTACAAAGAAGCGTTGCGCTCGCAGCAAGTCATCGTCGACGTGGAGGAGCGTCAGGCTCTAATCGTATCGCAGATTGAAGGACTCGCCTCGGAGAAGGGGTGGGACATCGCGATCAAGGAAGACTTGCTCGAGGAAGTGTTGTTCCTGGTCGAATATCCGAACGTGCTGTTCGGAACGTTTGATCCTACCTTCCTGCACATTCCTCAGGAAGTGCTGATAACATCGATGCGCGAGCATCAGCGCTACTTCCCGGTGCTGGACAGTGCCGGCAAGCTGCTTCCCTATTTCGTAACGGTGCGCAACGGCGACAAGAGAAGCATCGAGCTTGTCGCCAAGGGCAACGAAAAAGTGCTGCGTGCGCGTTTGTCCGATGCCAAGTTCTTCTACGCGGAGGATCACAAGCTGACGATCGATCATGCGCTCGGCAAGCTGGAAAGCATCGTGTATCACGAGGAGCTCGGAACGGTTGCGGACAAAGTGCGCCGGATTGCCGCGATCGCTAAGCTGATCTCTCAGGCGCTTGGCATTGCGGGCGAACAAGCGGACCGGGTGAGTCGGGCAGCGGCCATTTGTAAGTTCGATCTTGTTTCCCAAATGGTCTACGAGTTCCCGGAGCTTCAAGGAATCATGGGCGAAGACTACGCCAAGAAAGCTGGCGAGCATGTGTCCGTGGCCAAGGCCGTCAACGAGCATTACCAGCCGAGATTCGCGGGCGACGACATTCCTTCCGAGCCGGAAGGCGCCATCGTTAGTTTGGCCGACAAAATCGATACGATCGTCGGGTGTTTCTCCATCGGCATCGTGCCGACGGGCTCGCAGGATCCTTACGCGCTGCGCAGGCAGGCGGCGGGCATCGTTAACGTTTTATTGGGCCGGAACTTGCGGATGGGCCTAGGAGAGCTTTACGAGATCGGCATCTCCGTGCACGAAGCTCGCGGACTTAAACGATCGGCCGCGGAAATTCGCAAGGATCTAAACGACTTCTTCTCGCTTCGCGTAAAGAACTGGTTGTCCGAGCAAGGCAACCGCTACGATGTGGTAGACGCGGTGATGGCGATCGGATTCGACGACTTGGCGCTGACGGCAAGCCGCGCGGCAGCGGTGCAGCCTCTAGTCGGCGGCACGGACAAAGCCGAATTCAAGAGCGTGGTCGAAGCGTTTAACCGCGTCGGCAATCTTGCGGCCAAGTCGGAAGGCAAAGGTTTCGACGCCGCCTTATTTACGGAACCGACGGAGCAACGGCTGTACGAAGCTTGGACGTCCGTCCGCCCCGGCGTGTTGACCGCGATCGAACGGCATGACGTTGCCGGCGCGCTTGAACAGCTATCGGCTTTGCGTCCGGCGATCGTCGACTACTTTGACAGCGTGATGGTGATGGATAAGGACGAGAACATTCGCGCCAATCGACTGGGAACCTTGTCCGCGATCGCAAGCGACGTCGCGCTTGTCGCCGACTTCTCCAAGCTGGTGTGGTAATCGAAACCTCGAACGATCGAAGGGGAGGTTAAGTCCATGGGCAATTCGGACAAATCGGAAGTCATCGTGTATGTCGTATCCGATGCGGCAGGCGACACGGGGGAGCTGGTCGTACGCGCGGCGATCGCACAGTTCCATCCCATTCATGCCGAAATAAGACGTTCGCCTTTCGTAACGGAACATTCCGCGCTAGCGCGAATCGTCGAGCAGGCGAAGCTGTCGCAAGCCATCGTTCTCTATACTTTGGTCATACCAGAGCTTCGCGACGCGATGAGGAAGCTTGCGGAAGAAAGCGGCATCGTAGCGATCGACCTTCTCGGATCTTTTATCGAGACGCTTGAGCAGCGCACAGGGAAAAAGTCGAGGCAAGAGCCCGGACTTAACCATGTGCTGGACGCGGACTACTTCCGCAAGGTCGAGGCGGTGGAATTCGCGGTCAAGTACGACGACGCTCGCGATACATCCGGCGTTACGAAAGCCGATATCGTTCTTGTCGGCGTGTCGCGCACGTCCAAAACCCCGCTCTCCATGTACCTGGCCCATCAGAAGTTCAAGGTGGCTAACGTTCCGCTCGTCCCCGAGCTTAAACCGCCGGAGGAGCTATTCAAGCTGCCGAAGCGGAAGGTCATCGGCCTTACGATAGACACCTCCTACTTGAACGTCATTCGCAAGGAGCGCCTTAAAGCGCTTGGGCTCCCTAACACGGCGGCTTACGCGACGACGGACCGGATCGAAAAGGAGCTGAAGTACGCGGAAGAAATCATGGGTCGGCTCGGTTGCTTCGTCATCGACGTATCGCATAGGGCCGTGGAAGAAACCGCAAGCCTCATCATGGAATACGTCAGAGGACATTAAAGGATTTTTCTGCACCGCCGACGTATATAATAGTAAGGACTTTATTAATCGCAAGCGGTGATGATGATGGCAGATACTCAGCGGGGAGATCCGACGATCGTGGTCGACGCGGATTCTTGCCCGGTCAAAAACGAGATTGTCGAGACGGCGACGGAGCATGGCGTTGCCGTTCTGATGGTGGCTTCGCACGATCATCGATTGGAAGCGGGGCCCGGCGTCGGCATCGTCCAAGTCGATCGAAGCGATCAATCGGTCGACTTGTACATCGTGAACCATATCAGGCGAGGCGACGTCGTCGTAACCGGGGACTTCGGCCTCGCCTGCGTGGCGATCGGGAAAGCGGCAATCGTCCTTTCGCCAAGAGGGGAGCAATATACGGACGCCAACATCGATTATTTGATGGAACGCAGGCATGAGAGCGCCAGAAGGCGGAGAGCGGGAGGCCGTACGAAAGGTCCGAGAGCGATGTCGGCGGCCGATCGTATCGCTTTTCAACAAAAGCTGACAAAAGTTTTGTCCGTCATGCAGGAGAAAGATGACAAATAGCGAATAATATTAGAAATCTAAGTCTGTCGGACCTTCAATCCCGCGGATTTAGAATGTAGGTGATGAACGATGACAAGCGGTAAAATACCGGAGGAAGTGATTGACGCCGTCCGGAAGCGTCATGACATCGTCGAAACGGTCGGGAAATACGTTCATCTCACGAAGCAAGGCAAATACATGAAGGGACTATGTCCGTTCCACTCCGAGAAGTCTCCTTCGTTTACCGTCACCCCGGAACTACAGATCTTCCATTGTTATGGCTGCGGAAAAAGCGGCAACGTGATTCGATTTGTCGAAGAGATGGAAGGCTATAGTTTTCCGGAAGCGGTAAGGGTGCTCGCGGAAGAAGCGAACATGCCGATTACTTGGCAGGAAGGCGGCAGCGGCAGGGCCGCTCCGAATCCGGAGCGGGAGAAGCTCGCCCAGGCGCACGAGCTGACTATCAAGTTCTATCATTACTTGCTGAACAATACGAAGCAAGGCAGCCAGGCCAAAATGTATCTTCGCGATCGGGGCTTAAGCGATAAGCTAATCGACCATTTTATGCTCGGTTACGCGCCGGACGAGTGGGATGTTCTGACCCGGTTTCTTGTGGGGAGAGGGTTCGAACCGGCCTTGCTTGAGAAAGGCGGATTGTTGTCGGCCAAGCAAGACGGCAGCGGACACGTCGATCGGTTTCGCGGCAGGATCATGTTCCCGTTATGGGATGCGAGCGGCAAGGCTTCGGGTTTTGGCGCGCGAATCATTAACGAGGGACAGCCCAAATATTTAAACTCGCCGGAAACGATGCTGTTTACGAAGAGCAGGACGCTGTACAACCTGCACGACGCCAAATCGGCGATCCGGAAGAGCAAACAGGTCGTTTTATTCGAAGGGTATATGGATGTCATCAAATCCTGGCATGCAGGCGTCAAGAACGGCGTGGCAACGATGGGTACCGCGTTAACGGAAGAGCATTGCTCCATCCTGCGCCGCCATGCGGAAGAAGTACTGGTGTGCTACGACGGCGACGACGCGGGACAAGCCGCGGCGAGCAAGTCGATCCCGCTTCTCGAGAACGCGGGTCTGAAGGTGATGATTGCGATTCTGCCGAAGGGCAAGGATCCCGACGATTATATAAGCGAATACGGTCCGGAGTCCTTCTTGCGCGATGTGATGGACAGCCCCGTCTCGGTTACAAAATTTAAGCTTATATATTCAAGGAAAAACCATATACTGCTAAAAGAAGAAGGCCGAAAAAATTACTTGATGGAAGCAGTGGAAATCGTAGCCGGAGTCGATTCCTCCACGGAACGGGAAGTATACCTGAAGGAATTGTCCCGCGAATTCGATATATCCCTCGATGCGCTTAAACAAGATTGCCATGGCATCCGCGCAGAAGCGCAAAAAAAGAAGCCGCAAGGGGATAATAACGACAATTCGTGGAATAATGGTAGGAATGAAAAGCGCCGTACGTCCGGAGCGCCCAAGATATTGCCGGCTTACGCTTACGCAGAGCGAAGATTGCTGCATGTCATGATACGGGATCGCGACGTGGCCGAAACGGTGCATGAGCGGATCGGCGACTCGTTTAACGTTGAGGATCACGCAGCTCTTGCTGCTTATCTATATGCCTACTACGCACAAGGGTACGAACCGGATGCCGCAAGGTTTATCGCCACGCTGAACGATAAGCGATTGGAGGAGACGGCAACGGCTATCTTGCTGCTCGATGATGATTCGCCGATTGACGATCCCATTCTGGACGCTTACGTGGGCACGATTCTTAAAGTGCCGAAGGTTCGGGACATCGAACGCAAGAAAGAAGAGATGGTGCGCGCAGAGCGTGCCGGCGACGCGATATTGGCGGCGCAACTAGGACTTGAGATTATAACCCTAGAAAGACAGCTGAAAGGTTAACTTCGCGATGCGTGTCTAGGGAGGAGGGAGTCGGAATATGGCGAACGATCAACATACTGAATTGGATACCGAACAGAAGCTGGATCTAGTCAAGGATAGTCTGATTGAACAAGGGAAAAAGAGATCCTCCTTAACGTACAAAGAAATTATGGAGAAATTATCCCCTTTTGATCAGGATCCGGAGCAAATCGATGAATTTTTCGAACAGCTCGACGACTTGGGAATCGAGGTGCTGAACGAAAACGACGAAGAGAATCGTCTCAGCTCTTCTAATGAAGAACAAGAGCGCGAAGGAGATGACTTTAACTTCGACGATGATTTGGCTCTGCCTCCAGGTATCAAAATTAACGATCCCGTCAGAATGTACTTAAAGGAGATCGGACGCGTGCCGTTATTGTCCGCGGATGACGAGATCGAGCTGGCGATTCGAATCGAAAACGGCGACGAGGAAGCGAAACGCCGCCTTGCGGAAGCGAATCTCAGGCTCGTAGTCAGTATCGCCAAACGGTATGTAGGTCGCGGGATGTTGTTCCTGGATTTAATTCAAGAAGGGAACATGGGTCTCATTAAAGCGGTCGAAAAGTTCGATCACCAGAAGGGGTTTAAGTTCAGTACGTATGCCACTTGGTGGATTCGTCAGGCGATTACCCGCGCGATTGCGGACCAAGCTCGGACCATTCGTATTCCCGTACACATGGTGGAGACGATTAACAAGCTGATCCGGGTATCCCGTCAGCTGCTTCAGGAATTGGGGCGCGAGCCGTCGCCGGAGGAAATTGCGGTAGAGATGGAGCTTAGCACCGAGAAGGTTCGCGAAATTATGAAGATTGCCCAAGAGCCCGTATCGCTCGAAACGCCAATCGGCGAAGAAGACGATTCGCATCTCGGCGACTTCATCGAGGACCAAGAAGCGTTGGCTCCAGCGGACGCCGCCGCATACGAATTGCTCAAGGAACAGTTGGAAGACGTGCTCGATACGTTGACCGAACGCGAAGAAAACGTGCTGCGTCTGCGCTTCGGCTTAGATGACGGACGTACGAGAACGCTCGAGGAAGTGGGCAAAGTCTTTGGCGTCACCCGAGAGCGGATCAGACAGATCGAAGCGAAAGCTCTTCGCAAGCTCCGTCATCCAAGCCGGAGCAAGCGACTGAAGGATTTCCTTGAATAAGTAATGGATGATGACCTTTCTGCTGCTGCAGCGAGGTCTTTTTTCCATCTTGCACGATATTGGCCGGGGGGACGAGTCGACGTCATGAATGATGAACGCAAAACAACGATTATAAAAGAAATTGAACATTGGAGAAGGAGCAAGCTGCTTCCCGATCAATATTGCGATTTCTTGCTTAATCTATATGCCGATCCAGACGATCTTCCGAACAAGCAGCGTCATAGCTCGGCGGCTCCGGTCGTCGGCAAAGCAATT
>JAQSXN010000162.1 GCA_029256665.1 Paenibacillus sp. | reverse complement strand
GTCGAAGCCTCCTCCTCATTCACATCGATTCCCGCCTTTTGCAAACAAAAACAAACTCCGGCAAATGGAGTCCATTTGCCGGAGTTTGCGGATTGCGGGTTAACAAAACGTCAGAACGAGCCTCTGGCTGCAACCGGTTCGTATTCGATCACGTCCGCGATACGCCGCAACGTTGCTTCGTCGAGAGCGACTCCCGATGCCGCCGCGTTTTCCTCCACTTGCTCCGGCCTGCTCGCGCCGATCAAGGCGCTCGATACGTTCGGCTGCCGCAATATCCAAGCCAAGGAAAGCTGGGCAAGCGTAAGATCCCGTTCGGCGGCGATGTCCTTCAGCGCTTCGATCTTCGCGAGCTTCTCGTCGGTTATTCTCTTTTTGAAATTTTCGTGTTTGGCCGCGCGCGATTCCTCGGGCACCTGTCCGTCGGACGAATATTTGCCCGTCAGCAGCCCTTGGGCGAGCGGAGAGAACACGACCTGACCGAATCCCTTCGCCTGCCCGAGCGGGATAATCTCTTTCTCGATATATCGTTCGAACAGGTTATAGATGGGTTGGTTCACCACGATGCGGTCCAGCAAATAACGATCCGCGATCGCGAAAGCTTCGGCGATCTGCGCCGCCGTCCATTCGCTGACGCCGATATACAGCACCTTTCCTTGCCGCACCAGATCGTCGAACGCGCGAAGCGTCTCGTGCAGCGGCGAGTCCGAATCGAACCTGTGACTGTACAGAATATCCACGTACTCAAGACCCAGCCGCTTCAAGCTGGCATTCGCCGACTCGATGACATGTTTGCGGGAGAGGCCGCGGTCGTTGGGGCCGTCGCCGATTTTCCCGTATACCTTGGTAGCCAGCACATAGGACTCCCTGGAGAATTGCCGCAGCGTCTCGCCGACGACCTTCTCCGCCTCCCCCTTCGCGTACACGTTGGCCGTATCGAAAAAGTTGATGCCGAGCCCGTATGCTTTTTCGATCGACTTCACCGCGTTTTCGCGCTCGACGTATCCTCCGTACGTCAGCCAGCTGCCCAAACTGATTTCGCTTACCTTAAGGCCGCTGTTTCCTAATTGCCGATATTGAACGGTCATCTCCCGACCGCCTCCTCTACATTTTTATTAGTCTCCCGATTCGGTTTAACTGCCGCTTCCCGTCTTCAACCGATCCGCTTCTCTCGCGAGCTTCCAAATCTCTTTGTTTTTGTTCGCGGGACGCGCAAGCCCAAGGTTCTCCCGCAGCGTTGCGCCTTCGTACGCCGTGCGGAACAACCCGCGATTCTGCAGCTCCGGCACGACCTTGTCCACGAACGTTTCCAGCCCTTGATAGTAGATATGAGGCAAAATGTTAAAGCCGTCCGCGCCGTTGCCGCGAATCCACTTCTCGATGAAGTCCGCGGTCTGGACGACCGATCCCGTGAAGGAGACGTGGCCGTGCCCCGCGGCGCTTCGGGCGATGAACTGGCGGAGCGTCATCTTGTCGCGCCGCGCCGCGTCGACGACAACCTCATGGCGACTAGTAATGCCGGACGTAATAGCGCCGTATGGTTTCGCTTTGTCTACCGGAACCAAACTATCGAGCGAATATTCCGTCAAATCGACCGTGAAATAGCTCGACAATCTGCGCAGCGCCTGCTTCGGATTTAGCAGCGCGTTAAATTCGTCTTCGATATCCCTCGCTTCCGCTTCGGTGTCCGCGACGATAGGGCTTAGGCCCGGCATGATCAAAAGCTGATCTTGCTTGCGTCCGTATTTGCCAAGCCGCGATTTGACGTCGAGGTAAAACTCCTGCGCCGCCTCAAGGGTTTGTTGAGCCGTAAAGATGACCTCCGCCGTCTTGGCCGCCAGCTCCTTGCCGCTTTCCGACGACCCCGCCTGCACCAGCACCGGATACCCTTGAGGCGGCCGCGGAATATTGAGAGGCCCTCTGACGGAATGATAGTTTCCTTGGAAGTTGATTTCGTATACCTTGCTCGCGTCTATCGTAATCTCGTTGACCCGATCGTACACGAGCGCGTCTTCTTCCCAGCTGTCCCACAGCTGCTTCGTAATCTCCACGAATTCGTCCCCGATCTCGTATCGTTTGGACACCTCGGGATGCTCAGGCTTGTTGAAGTTGCCGGCATCCGCTTGGGAATGGCCGGTTACGATGTTCCAAGCGGCCCTCCCCTTGCTGATATGGTCGAGCGACGCGAACTTCCTTGCCACGTGATAAGGATCGTTGTACGTCGTGCTGACGGTGGCGATCAGCCCGACGTGCTTGGTCAGCGCCGCCAGCGCGGACAACAGCGTAAAGGGCTCTAGCCGTCTGCCGAGACCGGAATAATTGTCCGCGGTAAACAGAGAATCGAACAAACCTCTTTCCGCAATTCGCGCGATGTTGGCGTAGTACTCCAGGTCCAGGTCCTCCCCAGGATTGGAGTCCGGATGTTTCCATGCGGCGGAGTGATGCCCCGCTCCGCGCAGGAATACGTTGAAATGGGCTTTCTTGCCCGCTGCCGAATCTGTCATGATCTGCACCTCTTTTTCTATAGGTTAAAAGATTCCTGCCCATCAGAGTCCGTTACTTCAGCTCGAACCCCCTGCGGTGCAGGAAGTCGTGCATATGGTCGCGTTGACGCTTGCCATCGAACCTTCTCCACATTTCCTTCGACCACTTCGTTTCATCCTCGCCGCCTTTGCCGCCGCCCTTGCGCGTCGCGTAATAATGGCTCATCGTTTCGTCGTATGCCCGAATTTCGTCCTCCAGCCCATACTCGCTGTAGGTTTCCCGGTGATATACGGCGCCGATCGGCAATCTGGGCCGAATGTCGGGATCCTGCGCCGGTACGCCCACGCATAAGCCGAAAACCGGATAGACGAGCGGCGGCAGCTCCAGTAAATCCGTCGCGGCCTGCGGATTATTGCGGATGCCTCCGATGTAGACCGTCCCGTAACCCAGCGATTCCGCGGCGACGGTCGCGTTCTGCGCGGCCAATGCCGCATCGATCGTCGCCAGAAGGAACAGCTCCACGTTCTGGCTTAGCTCCGTATCTTCGTGCAGCCGGACCGCCGAACGGATTTTGTTGAGGTCGGCGCACCACACGAGAAACACCGGCGTTTCCGCGACTTGCTGCTGATTGCCGGCCAATTCCGCGAACTTCCGCCTTTTCTCCGGATCCCTCACCGCTACCACGCTGTAAGCTTGAATGTTCGAGGACGTAGGCGCGGCCTGCGCCGTGACGATAATTTCCCGCAGATGCTCCTCGGGGACGTCGGTATCCTTATATCGCCTAATGGAGCGGTGTTTCCGCAGCAGCTCGATCGTTTCGTTCATCCTGTTCAGCCTCCCATGTTTTTCATTTCAAAAAAAAACCGGAGACACATGAAGCTGGTGTCTCCGGTTGACCGGTCGCGGTATAATTCCGATTATTCCAAGGTATTTAATATGGTATTCTACACCCAAATTATCACGGAAGTCATTAGTTGTCAATAAGGCAAATGTTTAAATTACGAATGACGTGGTTGCTTTTCAAAGTAAACCGATTATAATTCTTGGTATATTCTATCATTCGCTACTAGGAGTGATTTGGCATGGTCGATTTAATCATTATCGGTGCGGGGCCTTACGGCATCTCGCTCGCCGCGCACGCCGAGGCGCAAGGTTTATCCTACGATTTGCTGGGAGAGCCTATGCGCTTTTGGAGCAGCAAGATGCCCCAGAACATGTTCATCCGCACGAATCCCCGTTTCATCAGCCTCTCCGATCCTGCGGATAAGTGGACCATCGATCGGTTCGGCTTGGAGACGGGCACGGAGCTTATCTCGCCGTTTCCGCGGCCGTCCTTTGTCGAATACGCCTTTTGGTTCGCGCGCAAGACGGGCATTGCATTCACCCCGGAGCTTGTCTCGCGCATCGACTACGTCGACTCCGCCTATGCCGTCATGACGAATTCGGGCAACCGCTACTGGGGAGCCAATGCCGTGGTCGCCACGGGGCTGCAGCATTTCAGCTATACGCCGGAGACATTCTCATCGCTGCCCGCATCCCTTGTCAGCCATACGTTCGGACAAACCGAATTTACCCGCTTTCGAGGTCGCAAAGTCGCGGTCGTCGGCAGCGGCCAAAGCGCATGGGAAACCGCCGCTCTGCTGCATATGGCGGGAAGCGAAGCCGAATTGCTGTTCCGCGGGGAAGAGGTTCAGTTCGCCGGAGAAGACAATACCTCGTCCGGCCTCAAGCTGATCGAATCCTCCGAGCAATTCTACGGACTGCCGCTCGAGCAGAAGCGGGAGCGCTGGAATACGCCGCGCAAGGGAAGCGTCGCCTTGTTTCTTAAGCCTTACGTGGACGGCAAAGTGAAAGCCACCGGCAATGCCTCGATCGAGCATGCCGAAGTCATCGCCGGCGGGCAGGTCCGTCTGACCTTGTCAGGCGGGGACAAGCGCGTCGTCGATCACGTCTTATGCGCGACCGGGTATCGTATTAACCTCGACAAACTTCCGTTCATCGGCCGCGCCTTGCTCGAAGCCATCGACAGAGAAGAAGGCTACCCCCATTTCCCCCTGCTCAGCGAACGATTCGAGAGCAGCGTCCCCGGACTCTACTTCGCCGGACCTCTCGCCAGCCATACGCATGGACCCGCTTTCGGCTTCGTGGCCGGCTTGCGCCAAGCCTGCCGCTCCATCATCCCCCATATTCGTCAAACGCAAGAGCAAAGCAAAAGAAGAGGTGTCTAACACCCTGTCTTTGCTTTGCCTATTGAGCTTCCTCTAGGTTCGTGTTCAACCTCGATAAGCGAGGGCAAAAAGCCCGCTTCGTTATGGGGAAGCGAGCATTTGGACAATCTCGTTAATATCGTTACGGCGCTCCGATCGTCGTTCGGAGCGTCTCCACGTCCTTATTGATCGCCTCCGTCGCCTTGCGGATCGCCGAATTGACGTCTAGCCCCTTAACGGCCAGATCCTCCGCGGCCTCCGTCAGCCTAGCCGAAATTTCCAGCTCGTACGGATGGATGTAGTGCTCCTGCAACGGCTCGCCGACGAATACGTTCTGCACCGCCTTGCCTTGCAGCACCGGGATGTCCAGACCGTACTCCTTCTCCAGCTCCGGATTGATAATGGCCGGAACCCGCCCGTTCCTGGACAGAATCCTCTGTCCCTCGTCCGACAGAATTTCGGCGATGACCTGGAACGCCTCGTCTTTATGCTTGCTTTGGCTGTTCACCGACAACGAGTGGATTTGGGCCTCGCGCGTCTTGCCCAGCTGATCCTCGAAGTTCGGCGCCGGAGCGATATCCCAGTTGAACTCCACGCCTTGCTGCCGCAGCTCTTCCAGCGGCCCCACCATGTTGGCGAGCCAGGATACTCGAAGCGCGATCGTCTGGTCCTTCATGAAGTGATCCCGGCCCCAGTTCCACGTGCCGTCCTGCGACACATAGCCGGGGATCTCGTAAATTTTTTTCTGCAATTCGAATATGCGCAGCCATTCCGGCGTGTCGAGCGCTGCATTGCCCGTTTCGCGATCCAGATAAGGCAAGCCCAGACCTTTGGACAATCCAGTCAAGTTGTCGACGGCGAGACCGACGTAATTGACGCCGTTCTCCGTGCGGGTCAGCTTGGTCGCGAGCTCCAAAATTTCGTCCCATGTCAGCTGTTTGTCGGTCGGGTATGCGACGCCGAACTTATCGAAAATATCTTTGTTGTAATAGAGAATGTGCTGATTGGCGTTAAACGGGATCGCGACGATTTCGTCGCCCGGCGTGATCTCCTTGATGTAATCGTAAAGAATCGGCTTGAGGCGGCTTTCGTCGAAATCGTGGCGCTTGATCAATTCTCTCAGATCTTCGAAAGCGCCCGTTCTGACCACTTTTTGATGCGAAGAAGAAGAAGAGTAGATAATGTCCGGCGTGTGCGTCGACAATACTTCCTCGAGCGTGGTGGACGCCGCCGGAGTAATGCGCTCGATCGTGACGTTGGGATACTTTTTCTTGATCGGATCGGCGATGAGGGTATTGAATTCGACATCCGGGAAGGTGCCGCTCGTATTGTAGAACGTCAACGTAAGCGGCTCGTCGCCCAGCTTCTTGAACGATGCCTGCACTTCGGCCGGCTTATCCGTTTCCGCTGAGCCCGCTCCTTTCGGCATATCGATTACTTCGCCCCCGTTGCTTGCGCAGGCCGTTAGCATAGCTAACAGCAGCAGTGAAGTACTGGCGTACGTGATCTTCTTCATGATCGCAATCACTCCTTTTGGTTTCCGCAATGAACGTACTCAACGTAGCGCTTGAACCGGATGCAGCGCGCCTCCGGGTCTGCCCAGACCGAGACGGTCTCTGAGCGTTTCTCCTTCGTAGGACGTTCGGAACAAGCCTCGATTCTGCAATTCGGGTATGACTTTATCCACGAAGATCTCCAGTCCGCTAGGATAGATTTGCGGCATGACGTTAAAGCCGTCGGCCGCGCCGTTCAGAAACCAGGTTTCGATCACGTCGGCAAGCTGAACCGGCGTGCCGGTAAACGTGAAATGCCCTCTGGCGCCCGCCAGCCTGTTAATCAATTGTCTTAAGGTCGGCCGCTCGTCATCGATCAAATCCAGGATAAGCTGATGCCGGCTTTTGTTGCCGTTAACCTCTTCCGTGGCTCTCGCCCCTTCGATGGACAACGGTTCATCAAGGTCGCGCAAGGACAACTCGATGCCGAGCCGTTCCGACAACCGCCTAATAACGGCATCCTTGTCGATGCAAAGGAATAGCTCGTTTTCGAGCTCCTTGGCTTCCGCTTCCGTCTCCGCCAGCACGGGACTGATGCCGGGAAGGATAAGCAGATCCTCCGGCTTCCTGCCGTACTTCGCCAGTCTCGCCTTCACGTCCACGTAGAACGATTGCGCGCTTTCCAGACTTTGATGCGCCGTGAAGACAAGCTCCGCAACCTTGGCCGCGAATTCTTTGCCGCTTTCCGAAGAACCGGCTTGCACCAGCACGGGATACCCCTGCGGCGGCCGGGCGATCGTCAGCGGCCCTTTGACCGAATAATATTTGCCCTTATGATCGATGGCGCGCACTTTGTCCGGCGCGATCCGGATGCCCGCCGACTTGTCGTTAACGACCGCGTCATCTTCCCAGCTGTCCCAGAGCCGTTTCACGATATCGACGAATTCGTCCGCCTCTTCGTAACGGAGCGAATGCTCGGGATGCTCGGTTCTGCCGAAATTATGCGCCGCGGATCCCGCGCCGGTGACGATGTTCCAGCCGGCTCTCCCTTTGCTGATGTGATCCAGCGAAGCGAACTTGCGGGCAACGTGGAAGGGCTCGTTATACGTCGTTCCGACCGTGGCGATCAAGCCGATATGTTTCGTTCGGCTCGCCAGCGCGGACAACTCCGTGAACGGCTCCAGCTTGTTGGATCGGCCGCTATAGCCATCGGCTAGGAACACGGAATCCATCAGTCCCCGCTCAGCCGTTTGCACGATCCCCAGCACATGGCCAAAATCCAGGTTTTTCTCCGGCTGGGCGTCAGGCAGCCTCCACGATGCTTCATGATGACCCGTCCCGTACAAAAAAGCGTTCAAATGCAAGCGGCGATTGCCATTTCTGCTCATGCCAATCTCTCCCAACGTCAATGGATTTTTGTGGATCAATACTCCCCTAAAGTCGTTCTTAACGTTGCGACATCCTTGTTGATCGCTTCCGTCGCCTTGCGGATCGCCGAGTTCACGTCGAGGCCGCCAACGGCCAGATCCTCTGCCGCTTCCCGGAGTCTTGCGCTGATCTCCGTTTCGTAGGG
>JAQSXN010000161.1 GCA_029256665.1 Paenibacillus sp. | reverse complement strand
GCGAGACTGCTGCACGCGAGCGATTAAATCCTCAAGACTGTAAGACTCTCTTGTCTCAAAGAGCAGCGAGTTCAGAAACCGCATTTCCTCCAGCTTCATCACGCTGATTTGTTCTTCGAATACGTCATGGCGGCTGACCGTCGCTAGAATCGATTGAATCAACTCGTTTTTGGAATTGCCGTTGCACTCGCATCGATAGACGTTCGCGATTCGGCTGAGCTGGCCGATGTCCGCATAGCCGAGCATGTCCGATAAATTCATGGCTCGCTCCTTTCCTCGCCTGGCCATTAGCTCCGGACGATCACTAAAGGTTTTATTACCATTATTGGACAATTCCGAATTTTAATACCTATTCGGTCGCAGCTTGCTTTGTCGGTCGACATGTGCCTAATTTGCGCACAAAAATAACCGCTCGGATCGTCTGAGGCGATCTGGCGGTTAATTCATAATTGCTTCTAATAGAAAAACGGTACGGCGGCCATTGGCTTTACACGGTATTCAAGTGCTTCGTGCAATTATGCAGGACCGACTCCCACTTGCCTTCATGAAGCGAGAGAATGTTATAAGAAACGTTGCCGAGCCGCTGATCCTTGAGATTCCCGCACATCGCCTGGAGCAGCTGCGCGATAAAGCTCCCATGGGAGACGATCAGAATATTGCTCCCGGCCGCGCTGTCCGCCAGCGCTTGAATGACTGACATGCCGCGTGCCCGCATGTCGCCATCGCTCTCCGCCCCGAGATCGAGCGACCGCCAATCCTTGCCCCACTTTTCTTCGCGTTGCTCTAACGTCGTCCCTTCGAGCTGCCCGAAAAATCTCTCGCGCAGCCGGACATCCGCCTCCATCAGCGGGATTTGAAGCCGATTGGCTATAACCTCCGCGGTCGTTCTGGCTCTGGATAGATCGCTTGACAGCACGGCATCCCAAACCTTCTCTTCGGCCGCCAGCCGCTCCGCTAGCGCCGCCGCTTGTTTAAGCCCTTTGTCGTTGAGCGGAATATCCGTCTGTCCCTGCAGGATCGCTCCCGCATTCCAATCCGTCTCTCCGTGCCTCACCAATCCGATCAACAATACGCTCCACTCCTTCTGTCTGCATGCAACCTCCTAGTGCCGCGTTCTTGACAACCAGTTGAGAATCAACAGCGCCATCACGAGGCCGAGAAGCGATAACGCCACATAATATTGAGGGAAAGTCGGCACCACCTGCAGCACGAACGGATCGCTGATGCTTGCTACAGGCACTTCCGCGTAGAAGCCCGCCGCTCCAAGCACGTCGTCGCCGGAAGCGTTGACCGTGTCGATCAATCCCGTCATGGCTTGCATCTCCGCTTGGCTGGGCGCTTCCCTGTAATCGAATACGAATACAAAAAACGCGCAGGCGAACATCGCCATACATGCCGCGATCAAAATCGCGATATTTCGGCGGAACGATTTGGAGAATTGATAGCTCTTGCTGGGAACCGGCATAAACCAGGATTGTTCGGCGTAGATCCTGTCCATGACGTTGCGCATGACGTGATCGGATGGTCCGATCGGCATCGTCTCCTCCGAATATTCGCGGATGAGGAGCTCGCTCTCTTCCCACACGCCGAATAAGTCCGCGCATTCCTGACAGTCCAGCAGATGCGCTTCCATCTCTATTCTATCCGGATCATCCTCCGACATATCCCAATACAAGGCGAATTTATCTTGAACTTCCGCACATTTCATCTTATATTCATCCCCTCGAATGACTCCATCGCCGAGACTCCTCCGAAATACGGCTCCAGCTGCGACTTCACGCTGGCTCTCGCCCGGAACAGCAGCGACTTGACGGAGCTGACCGATTGCCCCAATATGTTCGCGATCTCTTGGTAATCGAGTTGGTCGTATTCTCGCAGAATGAGCGCGGAACGCTGTTTCTCGGGCAAATTGTTAATCGCATCCCTCACCATGGCCAGTCGCTCGTTGCGCAGCAACTGCTGCTCCGGCGCCGATTCCGGCGACGCCAGCGGCTCGAAGCCCGCTTCGTCCAGCGATACGTTACTCGCTTTGCCTTTGCGCAGCTCGCTTAGAACCGTATTGCGCGCGATCGTATACAACCATGTCGAGAAGGACGCGTCCATCTCCCGGAAGGAATGCAAGCTCCTATAAGCCTTATAGAATGTCTCCGAACAAAGGTCTTCGGCAAGCAACTCCATCTTCGAGCTCTTCAGCATATGAAAGATAAAGGCCATGATCTTGCGCTGATACCGCCGCATAAGCTCGGAATACAGCTCGACATTGCCATCCTTTATCTCTCGTATTAGCTGGGAATCAGTCATGACAGGCGAACCTCCTCCACCTGCAAGTTATTCCCGGGACCGCCCTCGATACATTGTACCGTCCAGGGAACAGAAAGTTGCGGTCGATATCTCATAAAATCCGAATGATTCGGTAATAGAGTATTCGAGTACGGCAAGGCAAATTCCTGCTTCTTTCGACAAAAGGTTAAAAATCCTCGATTACCCTATTTATCCATATATTTGATCGAAAGTTCGTTTCTTTAAAACAATACGAAACCTGGAGCATGTCCCCCAGAAAAAAGACAAAAAAAAACCACTCCGAAGAGTGGCCAGCGTCATCACGATGCTGCAAGTATTGGATAGGAGTGGAGAGAAACCATACTGTACCTTTATTATATGTATACGCTTCCAACTTGTCAATAAGCGTTTTCATTTTTTCTGCCCAAAAAAGAAAACTCCCTGTCCCGGCCTATTAAGCTCGCGAACAGAGAGTCGTTACTATGCCTCTATCATTGATGTACGGCGTAACCCGTTCGATCCAGCAGCGCGATGGCTTGATCCAGATCGTCTTGCGTGCGGAAGGACAGGCGCAGCACGCCCGGCACATCCTCCCTGCTTTCGATAATTTGGAGGTTGCTCAAATTAATCCGATTGTTGCCAAGCTCGGTGGCAATCCTCCCGATGATGCCCGGATGATCGGGAACGTCGACGTAACAGTCGTATACGGAATGGATCATCCCCTTGCGCCGTTCCGGCATGCGGCTTCGGAACTGTCCCGCATCGCGGAACGATTGCTCGATTCCCTCGCCGTTGCTCTCTTCCAACATGCGGGCGAATCCCTCCATGCCCTTCTTCCAATCGTGCAGAAGCCTTAAGAGCACCTGGCGATTGTCTAACAGGATGTCGCGCCACAAAGCCGGATCGCCGGAAGCGATCCTTGTAATGTCGCGGAAACCGCCTGCCGCCAAGGATTCGTACAATCCGTTGCGTTCGTTGTAGCCCCGGACTTGATTGACGAGGCCGACGGCAATCATATGCGGTAGATGGCTGATCGCTCCCACGATATCGTCGTGCGAATCGGCATCGACCTTTACGATGTTGGCTCTCGTATAAGTTAGAAGCTCCGTCAAGCGCTCGACAGCTTCGGGAGGAGTCGACTCGCTTGGCGTCAGAACGTAAAACGCGTTCTCCAGCAGATGGTAGGATGCCGCTTCCACGCCCGTGCGCTCCGACCCGGCCATGGGATGGCCGCCGATAAACACGGCATCCGCGAGCTTCAGCGTCTCCGCATACGAAGCTACCGACGATTTCGTGCTGCCTACATCCGTGATAATGCAACCTCTCTTGAGGTTAAAGCTGCTTATTTGCTTTAAGTAGTCCTGCAACATGCCGACCGGCACGCACAGGAAAATAAAATCCGCCGCTTCCGCGGCCTCTTGCACGGAGGTCGTGCCTTCGTCGACAACGCCTCGCTGCACGTATTTCTGGACGGAAGCCGGACGATTGGAATAGCCGATCACCTTAATGCCAGGTTTACCCTTGAGACAAAGCGCGATCGAGCCGCCGATGAGTCCGACACCGAATATGGAAACAGTTATCATCCTAATTTGATTACACCGTCACTTCCTGCATGACTTGTTCGAGCTTCGCGATAAACGATTCGTTCTCCGCCTGCGTGCCCACGCTCACCCTAATATAGGTCGGGTAGTAGGTCCAACGCGCCCGAACGATGATTCCGCGGCGCAGCAACGCGTCGAAAATTTCCGGCGACGGGCGTTTCACGTCGACCATAACGAAATTGCCGTACGATGGGAAATACGAAAGTCCCATCCGGTCGAATTGCTCTTGCAAATAACGAACGCCCGCCGCATTGGCTTCGCGGCAGGATTGAAGGAAATCATCGTCCGCGAGCGACGCTTTGGCCGCGGCTTGAGCGGCACGGCTCGTATTAAAGGGCTCGCGAACCTGATTAATGTACCGAATCACGTCGGGATGGCCGATTCCGTAGCCGATTCGCAGCGACGCGAGTCCGTATATTTTGGAGAAGGTCCGCAGCACGAGCAAGTTGCGATGATCGTTAAGCATGGAGACCCCATTGCTATACGATTCGTCATTAACGAATTCGCCGTACGCTTCGTCCAGCACGACGAGCACGTCCGTCGGCACGGCTTTCATGAAAGCCGTCAATTCTTCGTGCGATACGATCGTGCCCGTCGGATTGTTGGGGTTGCAGATCCAGAGCACCTTCGTGCGCGGCGTTACTTTGGCCAGCATCGCCGGCAGGTCGTGGCGTCCGTCCTTAAGCGGCACTTCCACGATTCTCGCGTTTTCGACCTCCGCGTTATGCTTGTACTGGGAGAACGTCTCGTCGGCCATGATCGTTTCGTCGCCGGGAGCGAGAAAAGCGCGCGCGGTCATAAGAATGATGTCGCTGGATCCGGCGCCGAAGATGATTTGACTCGCTTGCACGTTCAGCTTCTCGGCTAACGCGGCCGTCAGCTCGACGCTGGCACCGTCGGGATATATATGGGTGAGCGACAAACTCTCGATGATGGCCGCTTTGGCCGATTCGGAGCAGCCGCTCGGATTTTCGTTGGAAGCGAGCTTGACGACTTCGTTCAAGCCTAATTCTCTTTTTACGTCTTCGATCGGTTTCCCCGGCTGATACACGGGAAGATGGACGATATTGCTTTTGGGCTGCATTACGTCGTTCACCCCTTCTATTTGATCATAATCTCGATAACTAATTTGTATTGTCTCATATCTCTTTATCGATTTAAAGTAGTTTTGCAAAACAAGGCGAAACGGCTACGCATCCTTTGGCGGCGGGGCGCGTTTCGTTCCGAGAATTATAGAGAAAGTACGGTGAAATCATATACTTTCCTATAATTTGAGAAAAACTCCTATCGGAGTCCTTCAATGATGAGCGACCGCGTTTGTGGTCAAAGAAAGAGCCTCCCCTCGCGGAGAGACTCCCATTATAGATGCGCGTTGCGCCATATCTTGATTGCGAATATAAGGTCAGCCCTTAAGCGATGCCACGAACTCTCCGACCAAACGCACGCCCTGCGCCCTCGTATCGGCGTTCCGCAAGAGCGGCTGTTGCTCCTCGATCTGCCGGACGATCGCGCTTCCGACGACGACGCCGTCGCAGATCCGACCGAAACGTTCGACCTGCTCGCGGCTGGAAATGCCGAAGCCGATGCAGATCGGCTGGTCGGTGGCTTCCTTGACGGTAGCGAGGAACCGGTCGATGTCGCTATGGAACTCGGCGCGCACGCCCGTCACGCCCAACGACGAGACGCAATAAACGAACCCCTTCGCCTTGCTCGCGATCCGCTTGACGCGGTCTTGGGAAGTAGGCGCCACGAGCGGAATAAGATGAATGTTCGCTTGCTCCGCGCGCACGCGCACCTCCTCGTCCTCTTCGATCGGCAGATCCGGGATGATCAAGCCGCTGATGCCCTTTTTCTCCACGAGCTCGAAGAACGCATCCAAGCCGAATTGAAGAACGGGATTAAAGTACGTAAACAGTATGAGCGGAATGGCAACGCCCGATTGACGGGCCCGCTCCGCGATGCCGATGCAGTCCGCGAGCGTTACGGTGCCTTGCAGCGCCCTCTCGGAAGCGCGCTGGATGACGGGTCCGTCCGCCAACGGATCGGAATACGGAACGCCAAGCTCGATCATGTCCGCGCCGGAGCGCTCCAGCTCCTGAATAAGCGCAAGCGTCGTATCCTGATCCGGGTCTCCCACCGTGATAAACGGGATAAGAGCCGAACGGCCCTCCGCCTTAAGACTGGCGAATTTCGCATCAATGAGATTCATTGTTTTGGCCTCCCAGGTAACCCATGATCGCTTCCACGTCTTTGTCGCCGCGGCCCGACAGGCTCACTACGATGACTTTATCCTTATCGAGCGTCGGGGCAAGCTTAAGCGTCTGCGCGATCGCATGAGCCGACTCCAGCGCGGGAATGATGCCTTCCGTACGGGACAGAAGCTGCAGCGCGTCGAGCGCCTCCGCATCGGTGATCGGCACGTATTCGGCGCGTCCCGAATCCTTTAAGTAAGCATGCTCCGGACCGATGCCCGGATAATCCAAGCCGGCGGAGATGGAGTGGGCCGGCAGCACTTGTCCGTGATCGTCTTGAAGCACGTAGCTCAGCGAGCCTTGGAACACGCCATGGCGCCCCTTCGTCATCGTCGCCGCATGCTCTTCGGTATGCACCCCTCTGCCCGCCGCTTCCACGCCGAGCAAGCGCACGTTGTCGTCGCCCACGAACGGATAGAAGATGCCCATGGCATTGCTGCCGCCTCCGACGGCTGCCACCACATAGTCCGGCAAACGGCCTTCGGCCTTCAGAATTTGATCGCGGGCCTCGTCGCCGATAATCCGCTGGAAGTCTCGGACGATCATCGGATACGGATGCGGACCCGTTACGGAGCCGAGAATATAATAGGTGTCCGTCACGTGGCTGACCCAGTAACGAAGCGTCTCATTGCACGCGTCCTTAAGCGTGCGCGTGCCGGATGTGACGGGCACGACCTCGGTGCCGAGCAAATTCATGCGGAAGACGTTCAACTGCTGGCGCTTCATGTCTTCTTCGCCCATAAATACTTTACACTCGAGGCCCAGCAAGGCCGCGATGGTGGCGGATGCGACGCCGTGCTGTCCCGCGCCCGTCTCGGCGATGATTTTTGTTTTGCCCATTCGTTTGGCCAGCACGCCTTGACCGATCGTATTGTTGATTTTATGGGCGCCCGTATGATTAAGATCCTCGCGCTTCAAGTACACCTTCGCCCCGCCTAGCTGCTCGCTCAAGCGTTTCGCGTAATAAAGCGACGTAGGGCGTCCGGAGTAACGGTGCAGCAACTCGCGCACCTCTTGCTGGAAGTCCGGATCGTTCGAATAATGTTTGTATGCCTCTTCAAGCTCGAGCAGCGCGTTCATCAGCGTCTCCGGCACGTAGCGGCCGCCGAACTTGCCGAACCTCCCGCTTGCGTCTGGTATCTGTATCATGATTCCGTCACCTTTCTCACAAATGCTTTTATTTTATCGATATCCTTGCGGCCGTCCGTCTCCACTCCGCTCGAAACGTCCACCCCGTCCGGCGCGTGCATCCGAAGCAGCTCTCCGACGTTTCCTTCGTGCAATCCTCCGGCGACGTACAACGGCAGGCCGAATTGCTTGGCGGCCGAGCGGTAGGTCTCGATAACCTGCCAATCAAACGGCTGGCCCGTTCCCCCGCCAGGCGCGTCGATGAGGACGGCGTCGATACCGTCTCCGTACGCGGATATCTGCTCCAATGCTTCCCGCCCGCCCTGGGCTTCGGCATTCCGTTCTTTGCCAACCGAGAACACTCGCCAAATTGCCGTGGATGGGCGGGCAAGCTTCAACCGCCGGCAATAATCCGGCGATTCGGTTCCGTGCAGTTGCACGACGTCCAGCGGCACCTCCGACAATAACGGCTCCAGCTCCTCGATCGGCATGTTGACCATTACGCCGACC
>JAQSXN010000160.1 GCA_029256665.1 Paenibacillus sp. | reverse complement strand
CGAGTCGTCCAGCGATTCGTCGATATGGGCCTTAAGCTGCCGCGCTTCAAGGCGGATGGCCTCGTTATCCTCCAGAAACCGAAATAAGCACAGCTGGGCGTACAAGCTCCAGCTCCACCAGTTGTTCCGGCCCGGAATGCCGTCCCAGGCTGGCAAGCAGACCGTCGTCGTCCAGCGGACGAAACGGTCTCTTTGTTCCGCGTTCCATCCTTCGTAAGCTCTGATTCGCCGGGCCGCTTGAATCAGGCCGGAACCGATGTAGGCCGATACGAGCGGACCGTCGTTGTCCGAGAATCCGACGTTGACGGAAGCCCAGCCGTCGATGAGCTCCGCGGCCTTGTCGGCGTAGCCGGCCCTGCCTGTCAACTGGTACGCGATCGCTGTCGCATAGGCAGCCTGCGCATCGCGTTCCATCAGCCGTTTGGCGGTTTGATGCCCCTCTTTGTCGATGTAGAAACCGGGAATTTGCCATATCGGGACGGCGTTGCTTCGCGCGGACATACTGTCGTCCGCAAGCGCAAGAAGCGAATCCCGTGCCGTTAGATGCTGCAACATCTCGATCATCCTTTCAACATGCGCGCGTCGGCGGATTTGTTGTCCATTCCATTATAGTCGCGATGAATGAATTTCTGTTGCGCTAATCTATCGTTGCATTGCGAAAAATAGCTCGGTTATAGCCATTTATTGATTAAACCGCAACCAATGACTATGACCGCAACGAATGACAACAACAGTAGGAACGGCTCCGCTACAGGCTTTCTACAGTCAAACCGATCAATCAGGGACTATCGACGGCAATTCAAATCGCCGTTTATGATGAAGCAGCGAATTCATCCTCTAGCTATCGACTCAAGCGGGAGAGGAACGAAAGGAAGTTTACGACATGCAGATGAAATTGGTGAAGCGAACGCCAGGGACGACGAGGTCATGGGCATCCGCCGCGAAGAGCAGACTTGCCCGGAACCGGTGGCTCTATATGATGGTTCTCCCCGGTTTATTGTACTTTCTTGTGTTCAAGTACTGGCCCATGTACGGCATTTTCATTGCGTTTAAGGACTATCAGCCGTTTCTGGGCTTCTGGGAAAGTCCGTTCGTGGGACTCAAGCATTTTGAACGATTGTTCGGAGATTCGGGTTTTCTTGTGCTGTTCCGCAACACGTTGATATTGGCGACCTACAATATTCTGTTCTTTTTCCCGCTGCCCATCGTCATCGCCCTGATGCTCAACGAGCTGCGGCAAGAGTTCGTGAAACGTACGGTGCAGACGCTCGTGTACATTCCCCACTTTATGTCTTGGGTCGTCGTCGTTGGCATCGCCTACATGTTTTTTACGACGGAGGGCGGAATCGTGAACGAGCTGATCGCCAAGTTCGGCGGGGAGAAAATCAATTTCCTGATCAGCAACGAGTGGTTCAGGTTCATGGTGACCGCGGAGGTGATGTGGAAGGAAACGGGCTGGGGGACGATCATCTTCCTCGCGGCGCTGTCCGGGGTGGACCCGCAGTTATACGAGGCTGCCCGCATGGACGGCGCGAACCGGCTCCGGCAAATGTGGCATATTACGCTGCCGGCGATTAGAAGCACGATTATCATTTTGCTTATCCTGCGCCTTGGCGATTTTCTGGACACGGGCTTCGAACAAATCTTCCTTATGCTGAACGCGATGAACCGCGAAGTCGGGGAAGTATTCGATACCTACGTTTATTCGGTCGGGATCAGCCAGGGCCAGTACAGCTTCAGCACGGCCGTCGGATTGTTTAAGTCGATCGTCGGACTGGTGCTGGTCGTCGCGGCCAATCGTTTGGCCAAGAAGTTCGGAGAAGAAGGCATCTACTAATAGAAGGAGGTTCGAATCGACATGCCGCTCAAACAAAGCTGGGGAAGCCGGATATTCGACGGGGTCAACACCGCGTTGCTGCTGGGCTTCGCGCTGATTACCGTGCTTCCGTTCATATACGTGCTTGCAGGTTCGTTCGCGACTCAGAAGGAGCTGTTGCTTCGCGGATTCATCCTGTTCCCGACGGAGTTCAGCCTGGAAGCGTACAACTATATATTTTCCACCCAAACGCTTGTCAGAAGTCTGCTTGTCACCGTCTTCATTACGGTGGCGGGCACGTTGATTAATTTATTGTTTACTTGCCTTATGGCTTATCCGTTAGCTCGCAGGGATATGGAGTTCCGCAAGCCGATTCTGATGATGGTCGTGTTCACGATGCTGTTCAGCGGCGGGATGATTCCAACGTTTCTTGTCGTCAGGGACTTGGGCATGATCGATACGTATTGGTCGCTTCTGATTCCCGGCGCGATCAGCGCCTTTAACCTGATCATTATCCGAAACTTCTTCCAGCAGCTGCCCGACGGCTTGGAGGAATCCGCCAAGATCGACGGCTGCAACGACCTGGGCATTTTCCTGCGGATCGTACTGCCGTTATCCATGCCCGCCATCGCGACGTTTTCGCTGTTTTACGCTGTAGGGCATTGGAACACGTTCTTTCATGCGGTGCTCTACATTAACGACAATACGAAGTGGCCGATCCAAGTGCTCCTGAGGCAGATCGTCATCTTGGCTTCGGGCGGCGTCGGAGACTCCGCGTCCATGGAAGCCGATTATGTAGCTCCGCCGGATCAAGCCGTCAAGATGGCCGTCATCGTAGTCTCCACTCTTCCTATCCTGCTTGTGTACCCTTTCTTGCAGAAACACTTCGCCAAAGGGGTATTGCTAGGATCGGTCAAGGGTTGAAGATATAATAATCGTATGGAAAAGGGAGGATTCACATGAAGACAAGAGGAAAAGCAGGCTGGGTGAAAGCGGGGGCGCTCCTTGCCATTGTCGCATTGACGGCAACCGCGTGCGCGGAGAAGGAGACGGATTCGCCTCAAGGCGGCTCCGGCCAAGGAGAGAACGCAGGGCCGCTGCAGCTGAACATGATGCTGCCCACATACAGTGCTGAGCAAATGCCCGCGGACAGCTCGGTGCTGAAGAAGCTGGAAGAGCTGACGGGCACGAAGCTGTCCGTATCCTGGGTGCCGTCATCGACCTACACGGATAAGCTCAGCGCTACCGTAGCGTCCGGCGAGCTGCCGAAAACGTTCGTCGCGCTGGAGCCCAAAGCTTCCTTTATCGTTAATGCGGCCCGTTCCGGGATGTTCTGGGAGCTTGGCCCGTATTTGAAGGATTACGCCAACCTGAGCAAAATGTCGGAGCTGGTGCTGAACAATATCTCCATCGACGGCAAGGTATACGGCCTGTTCCGCGAGCGGGATCTGGCCAGATTCGGGCTTATGATTCGCAAGGATTGGCTCGCGAACGTGGGGATGGAGCCGCCTAAGAGCATGGATGAGCTGTATGCGGTTTTGAAAGCATTTGCAACGGAGGATCCGGACAAAAACGGCAAAGACGACACGATCGGATTGGCCGTAGGGATGCAAGGCAACAACATCGCCGGGTTTAAGGACATTCTGGTTTATTCGGGCGGTCCCAACGAATGGGAGCTTCGCGACGGCAAGCTGGTTCCGGCTCATATGACGGAAGCATACATGGAAACGATGAAATTTTACAAGAAGCTGTACGACGAGAAGCTGATCAACCAGGATTTTGCCATCGTTCAGGACGGTCGGTCGGTGATGCATAAAGGGCAGGCGGGTTTGTGGATCGACAACATGCTTGACGGCAAAAACATCGAGGACAACATTAAAAAGGCGGTGCCCGATGCTCGGATCGATCTGCTGAATCGCATCTCCGGTCCGAAGGGAGAGCGGACTCGAGCCGGTTCAGGTTTCCTTGGCATGTACATGATTCCGAAAACAAGCGTCAAGACGGAAGAGGAGCTCAAGCAAATTCTGGCCTACTTCGATCGGGTTTCCGAGAAGGATATTCAGAACATGATGAAATACGGGATTGAGGGCACGCAGTTTACGATTGAAAACGGGGCATACAAGGCAATCGAAGACCCGAAGGCCAGAGCGGAAATTACGGACGGCAACCAGTTTATGATTCTGCAGGATCAGGTCGTCAACTATGGCACCGAGTTGGAGCAGCTCAGCACGAAGCTGTTCCAGGACAACGCGACGATGGCAATAGCCAATCCGGCCGCGCCGTTCATCTCCGATACGGAAGTGGAAAAGGGCAAGGAAATATCGAAAATCATCGCCGACGCGACCGTGAAGTTTATTATGGGTTCGTTCGGCGAAGCCGAATGGAACGCGGCCGTCGAGCAATGGTCGAAGAGCGGCGGCGCGAAGGTAATCGAGGAGATGAACGAGCAATACGCGAAGCTGAACGGATAAATAGGGCTGCATAAGCTCACCGGAATATGGCGTCATTCCTATTTTTCGATTACACTTGAGTGACTTTGAAGGTACGGCGAACGGGAGGCAAAATGAAATTACGATCATCTTCATTCCTAATAAGGTTAATGCTTCTATCCATTTTCATCGGTACCCTGCCTGTCGTCTCTCTTGGCACGTTTGCCTATTATAACGCTTCGCGGACCGTGCAGGATAAAGTGAACGAGAGCAACAAGCAACTGTTGTTGCAGATGCAGATGAGAGCGGAGCAGACGCTCAAGACGATCGATAATTCGGCAACCCAATTGCTTCAGTCGCCTGTTGTGACAAGGGCATTCGAAGGCGATATTACGAATGAGGATTTCGAGATGGTGCACGAGCTGTATCAAGGAATATCGCGCATCCAAACGTACGAGCTCGGCATCCAGGACGTATTTCTTTACAGTTTAAAGAAAAAGTGGATGGTTTCGAGCGGCGGGGTAGGCGAATACAGCGTGCCGGAGTTTCGGCCGATGCTGGAGGCGCTGTCGATGAACGAAGCGGGTTCCTTCTGGGCAAGCGGCTTGTCCGAAGCTCTGCCGGGCTCCGCGGAAGCCGTCTATTTTGTGAAAAAATACCCGTTTAACGCGATTCGTCCAACCGGCATTATTTGCGTCGTATTATCCACGGACGCCATGAAGGATATGTTCTTGAATGGCCAGCTCGGGGCCTCTTTTATTCTGGACCGCCAAGAGAAGCCGATCGTTCACCGCGACTCCGGATCCTGGGAGGCAGCCGAGCCAGACCGCTCTTATCTGGAGCCCTTTGCCGCATCGGAAGCGTCATCCGGTCAATACGCCGCCAGCAGGGGCGGGGATGACGTGACGGTGACCTTCCGGAAGTCTTCCTACAACGGCTGGAGCTACGTCTCCGTGTCTTCTAACGAGCAGGCTAGGGCGCAGAACAAAATCATCGGCTGGATTACGTTGTGGGTTTGTTTTGGCATCCTGTTGATTACGCTTGGCATCGCTTGGTTCGGATCCAGGCGAATGTACGGGCCGATCCGCAATCTCTATTCCGCGGTAACCGGCTTGCCCTCGTCCGTTCCACACGGGAGCAGCGGCAAGCGCAGCGGCGAGCTTCAGGTGATTGGGGAGCGGGTCGATTATTTGATCCGCAACCAATCCTTGATGATGAACGAGCTGAAGGGCCAGCAGAAGCAGCTTAAAGAGTTTTTTGTGCAGAAGCTGTTCTCCGGAACGATTCGCGGCGGCGACTTCGAGGAAAAACTGGAATTATACGGTCACGAGAAGCCTTGGCCTTCGATGTGCGTCATTGCGATCCACATCGATACGCTCAAGGATACGAGGTACGAGGAAGGGAATCGGGATCTGCTCATGTTCGCCATCGGCAACATTGTCGGGGAGCTCGTGTTAACGGAGCAGCGGCTTGAGCCCATCGTCCAGGGCGATTACCAAGTGACGTTGGTGGGATCGCATGGTGATGGCGACAGCTTCAAGGAGCTGGTGTTCGGACTTTGCGTCGAGATTCAGAAAGCGATCTCTCAGTATCTGGATGTAAAAGTCAGTATTGGAATCAGCCGCTCGTTCGGAGGCTTCGGCGAAGCTCCGCAAGGGTTGCATGATGCGATGTCGGCTCTGAAATACCGAGTGAGCCTTGGCGAAGAATCTATTTTGTTCATTGAAGACGTGCAGCCTCAGACAAGCCGTCCCCATCAGTTCCCGAGCGCGGAAGAGATAGTGCTTCTCGATGCCATGCGGTCCGGCAGCGAAGAAGCGTCGAGATTGGCGCTGAACGCGTTTCTGGAGGAGCTGCTCCAGGCGCAATCGCAGCACAGCGATTATCAGCTGTCGTTGCTCAGACTGCTTGTCGATCTGCTGAAGTTCGGGCAGGAGCTGTCGATCCCGCCGGAGCGAATCGCGCAGAATGAAGCATCGCTGATTCAATCCTTATTCAAACTCCGTCATGTTCGGGAGATGGAAGAATGGTTTTGGACCATCTTCGTTCTTCCATATCTTCAGGAGCTGGGAGCCCGCAGGGAAAACCAATTCAAAATGATTTCCGAAGCGGTCATCGATATCATCCGGCGAGAATTCGATTCGGTCATTACCTTGGAGGACTGCGCCTCGCGCATCAATTATCATCCGCATTACGTCAGTCGCGTGTTCCGTCAAGAGACCGGCATAAACTTCGGCGAATATTTGACGCAGCACCGGATGGACATGGCGCGCAAGTGGCTGAAGGAAACCGACATGAAAATCGCCGAAATCGCGGAACGTCTGCAATACAACAACTCCGCCAACTTTATCCGCTCCTTCCGCAAATACGCGGGAATGACGCCGGGGCAGTTTAGGGAAGAGGGATAGGTGAGAGCGGGAGGGGCGAGCCATGGCCCGCATGTCCGACTTTAGCCAGCGCATGGCGCGAACGAATGGAAGGTATTCGCCCGCGGCGCGGCGATGTGCTTTTTGCGAAGTCTATCGCATGGCGCGAACGAAATACATTCCTTGCGCGGCTAGGCGTAGTGCAGGGAAATCAGCCTGTTATTTATTTGCGGGGATGCTGGTTCCGCGTCCATTATCCGTTCGCTAGCCGATAGGTGCGATACCGTTGCTTGCCGCTATGCGCGTCCAGCAGCTTTTTGTCTAGCAGATTGCGGAGGATAGCTCTAGTACGATTGTCGGATAGCTTCAAATGCAAGGCGAGTTCGGTCGGAGTAAACGGACGCAATTGCCGGCGGGCATATCTCAAGGTTTCCGCTTCTGCCCAGTGGAGACCCTCGGTCTGCGAGCCTGCGAGAAATTTGCCGACGAAGGACAGGACGAGCTGCTTGCACAGGGAAGGATCTTCTTTGATGGATAGGTAAGCGATGGGAAGAAAGCTCCAGCCTTCCAATGTGAGCAATGCTTGTTTCATGCAAAGATCCTTGAAGCGACCGGCTTCGATATCCCGGGCATGACTCCGGAAATCCTGTACTTCGATGCAACCTTTTGAGTGGCCGGGTATAAAGGCGAAGTCGAGATAACGATAATTGTTATTTAAATCGCGGACTTCATATTCCGCATGCAGATGCTCCAGATTCCCGATCGCGGGCAGCCAGATTTGCTGCAATAAGGCGCTGGAACTATGGCTAAGTCCCAGCTTCAGCCGTTCCCGTCGGCGGGGGCTCTCGGCTTCGGCGATTTGTTTCTCCATCCATTTCGCGTAGATTTCGTTGAATTGCGTCACTCGTTTCCACTCCAATCAGGTTTTTGGCAAACAAAAAAACCGCCTCGCACGAACCTGTTCAACGGAACAGATCATGACAAAGCGGTATGTGCTTCACACCGTATATAGGCGAAATTATACCATGTTGACCGAAAAGTAGGCAAGAGACGAAACGTTTGATTTTGAGTTGCGTGACATGAGGCGTCAAGTTGCGGCGGAGACAAAGAGGACTTAACGCTCTAACGGTTATGGTGGAGTTAATTTGGGTGGAGATGCATCAGACGAGTGATGGACTTAGAGG
>JAQSXN010000159.1 GCA_029256665.1 Paenibacillus sp. | reverse complement strand
ACATGGGCGTCGTGACGGCGCCGGTGGACGCGAGCGCGCCGGATCAGACGAGCGAATACGAGATATCGCAAATTTTTGCGGTTAATGCCTCCTCTTCGCAAGTCGACCGGGCGTGGGAGTTCGTGAAATACGTGCACGGCGAAGAAGCGGCCAAGATTAGGGCCAAATCGTCGACGGGCCTCGAATCGAGAGTCGGGTTCGAGACGGGCGCGGACGGCGCCGACCTGTCGGCGTTCTACAAGCTGAAGCCGTTGCCCAAGGAGACTACGGCCTGGTATCCCAAGGGGTTCCGCGCAAGCTTCGCGGCGATCGCGGGCGAGGAGCTCGGCGCTGCGGCAAGCGGCAGCAAAACCGTGGAAGAAGCGTTCGAGGCGCTCGTAAGCCGCGGCAAAGACGCGTTGGCTGAGGCGAACTTGAGCGGCGAGAAGGAGCGGGACGATCGGATGGGCGGCACCATGGGCGCCGCGTTTACGATAGCCCGTTAAGGCCATGGCAGAGCTTACCGGGTCGGCTGCCGCAATCGTCACGCTGAGCGGAATTCATAAGACATTCGGAGAAGGACCCGCGCGTGCCCACGTGCTCAGGGGGATCGACCTGACGCTGGCGACAGGGAGCCTGGTCATGCTGAAAGGACGGTCCGGCTCCGGCAAGACGACGCTCATGAATCTGATCGGAGGACTCGACACGCCTTCGGAGGGCGAGGTTGTCGTTGCCGGACAAGCGCTTCATGCCCTTGGCGACAAAAGAAGAACGAAGCTGCGGCAAGCGGATATCGGATTCGTGTTCCAATCCTACGCGCTTCATCCGCTGCTATCCGCCGAAGAGAACGTTGAGCTTAGCCTGAGGATGGCGGGCTGGCCGCCCAAGCAATGGGCGGAGCGGATCAAGAGCTGCCTGGAGGCGGTCGGCATGTCGGGCCGTTCGCTCCATCGGCCTGGAGAGCTGTCCGGCGGCGAGCAGCAACGGGTCGCGATCGCCAAGGCGATCGCTCCGTCCCCCAAGCTGCTGCTCGCCGACGAGCCGACCGCCGAGCTGGATACGGCCATGTCCAGGCGGATCATGGCGCTGTTCCGGCAGCTGCAGGACGAGGGCATGACCATCTGCATGACGACACATGATCAAACGATGCTGGAGGTAGCGAATGACGTTTACGAGATGGCCGACGGCCGATTGGGATAGTAGGAGAGGTAGGAGAGGGAGGCGGGCGCTCGCGCTCGCTTGTATATCGGCGATGTTCCTGGCATCGGGCTGCACCTTAGCTCCCGATGCGACGGAAGCCGAGCTGATCGAGCTGATCGAACCGCCCAAGTTGTCCAAGAAACCGGAATATACCGTGGCGAAGGCGGAAATCGAGATAAAGGTCAGCGCCACGGGCAAGCTGTTATCCGATAAGCAAGAGGAGCTGCGGTTCGGCGGCGAGAGCGGTCAGATCGCGGAACTAAAAGTGAAGGCCGGCGATCAGGTGAAGAAAGGCCAAACCATTGCGACTTTGGCGACGGGCACGTTAGAAACGCAGTTGGAACGCAAAAACATCGAGGTCAAACAAGCGGAGTTGGGCTTGATCGAGAAACTGAGGGACGACGTCCGCACGGAGATGCAGAAGGAACTCGACAAGCTGAACTTCGAGCTGCTGGTGAGCGAACGGGACGAGCTTAAGACGAAGCTCGCAGCATCGAAGATCGTTGCGCCTTTCGACGGAACGATCGTCTCGCTGGCCAAGGAAGTAGGCGACATGGCGAACGCGTATGAAGAGATCGGAGAGATCGCCGATCTGACGAAGCTGGTCGTCGCGGTTAGCTTCTCCGCGTCCGATCTGGAGAAGATCGCCGTCGGGATGGAGGCGCAGGTGCAGATCAACACCGCGGGCGGCTTCAAAGGCAAAGTATCGCGAATGCCCGTAACCTCGACTTCGTCTTCAAGCGGGGATGGAGAGGCGCTTGACACATTTGTCCTGATCGAGCTCGACTCGTTCCCGAAGGAGGTCCAGTCCGGGACGCCGCTTAGCGCCGCCGTTATTACGGAGCGCAAGAAGGATGCCGTGCTGATTCCTCCGTCGGCGCTTCGGACGGGATCGGGCAGACAGTACGTGCAGGTGGTTGACGCGTCGGGCAACAAACGCGAAGTGGACGTGGAGGTCGGGCTGTCGACTTCGACGGAAGTGGAAATCTTGAAGGGGCTGGAGCCGGGACAGAAGGTGATCGGGAGATGAGGCATATGTTCCGGTTCGTTCGGCGGAAAATGCGGAACAACCGCGTTCTGACGGCCAGCTCGTTCATTGGCTTGCTGATAGCCGTCGCGTTCGCGGCGAGCATTCCGGTCTATACGGAGCACGCGCTGACGAGAACGATGAACTCGGCGCTGTCGGAGAGCGGAACGACCGCGCCTCCCGGGTCGCTTCTCGTTCGTTACCAAGCGGAACGAGGCGCGCATACGGAGCTCGAGGAGCTTAAGAGCTGGAACGAATATATGATGGAGACGCTCCCCGGCCGGATCGGGTATCCGCTGGGGCAAGCGGTCGTTCATTATGCGCTGACGCAATCCCAGATTCGGCCGAGCGACCCGGATCAAGCCGATAACCGAAGACGGCAGTTGACGATGACGTCGCAGACCGGAATGGAAGAGCAGGCGGAGCTGACGGAGGGTCGCATGTACAAGGCGGATTCGGGGGAAGGTCCCATCGAGGCGATCGTGCCGGAAGAGGCGTTCAATCGCAATTTTCTGGAGGTAGGCAAGACTTACGAGTATACGGTTCCGACGCGTTCAGGCAGCGAGCGGATCGAGATTGCCGTCGTCGGCGTCTTCCGGCCGAAGGACGAGCAGTCCCCGTATTGGTACCAGGGGATGGCTGCCATGCAGGGCGTGCTTATGGTTCATCCGGAAGTCATGGAAAAGGTTATCATCGATAAGCTGCAAGGGAATTTGGCTACGGCAAATTGGTACGGTTTGTACGAGCTGTCGGGCTTGAACAGGGGCGATCTGGCACGTCTCGAGGGACAAATGGAGAGGCTTGCGCAGGAATTGTTCCGGATGCATCGGGAGCTCAAGGTAGATATCAGCTTCCTCGACTTGATCGCGAAGTTCCGGAGCGCGGACGCTAAGCTTCAAGCGTTGCTGGTGACGCTTGCCGTGCCGATGCTGGCCTTGTGCGTTTACTTCATCCACATGAACGCCAAGCAGTCGCTGGATTGGCAGCGCAACGATATCGCCATACTTCGAAGCCGCGGCTATCGCATGCGTCTCATCTACGGACTATTTATGCTGGAGGGCCTCTTGCTCGGAGCGGCCGCATGGGGAGCCGGGATGCTGCTTTCCCTCGGGATGGCACGCGTTATGGTATGGACGGACGGCTTCATGAGGTTCCAGCCCGGCAAAGATGCCGACGTCGGCTGGAGCGCGTTGTCCGGCTGGTACGGTGTTGCGGCCGTCGCCGTAGCGTTAGTCGCGGGCATCCTGCCCTTGGGAGCCCATGGCAAGTCCTCCATCGTGGACTTCAAGAAGGCGCAAGCGAGGAGCGATCGTCCGCCCCTCTGGCAGCGATGGTACCTCGACGGCGCGCTGCTGGCTTTGGCCGGGCTCGGCTGGTACGGGTTCCGCAGCGGCAGATTGACGGCCGGCGGCGCGGGCGAAGGAGGCGTGATGCAGGCAGAACCGCTCTTCTTCCTCGTTCCGGCGGTTTCCATGTTCGCGGCGGGACTCGTATGCCTCAGGCTGTTTCCGCTTTTGTTGCGGTTGTCGCACAGAGCGTTGCGCCGGAGAATGCCCGTTCCGCTTCATCTCGTCTTCGTTCAGTTGTCGAGGTCCCAGCGGTCCTACTATCCGCTTATGATTTTGCTGATCATGACGCTGGGGCTCGGTTTATTCCACGCCTCGGTCGCAAGGACGATGGATCTGAACGAAAGCGAGCGCCTTCTGTACGCCAGCGGCGCGGATATCGTCCTGCAGCCCGTATGGGAGGGAGAGGTGGAGCTGTTCGACGAGAACGGCCAATATATCCCAGAGGATCAGCCGCGCAATACGGTCTATACGGAGCCCCCGAGCACACCGTTCGAAGAGATGCCGGGCGTCCGCTCGTCGGCCAGGGTTCTTCGGCTCGAAGGGGACCTCAGCATCGCCGGCAAAAGCATCGGCAAGAGCAGTCTTATGGGCATAGACAACGTGGATTTTGCGACGAGCGCATGGTGGAGAGAGAGCTTGTACGAGGACACTCATCCATTTACGCTGCTGCGCTGGTTGGGAGAATACGAGCAAGGCGCCATTATCTCCAAAACGTATGCGGCCAAACATGGCTTGAAGCGAGGCGATTTGCTCCAGATGAAGGTGGGCGACGCCGCTTTCGAGCTGTTCGTGGTGGGCGTGACCGACTACTGGCCGTCTCTTGATCCGAATTCCCCGTTCGTCGTGGCGAATCTGGATTACGTCTACGAACAAATTCCGCTGACGCCGTACGCTCTCTGGCTCGATATGGAGGAGAACGCGAAGGCGATGCCGATCGTCGAACATTTGAGAAGCCAAGGCATCGAGACGTCGGCTTTGACCGACGCCCGCAACGAGTGGAAGCTGCGCAAGCTTCTGCCCGAACGGGAGGGGATGCATGGCGTTCTGACGCTCGGATTTATCGTATCGGCGATCGTTTCTCTCGTCGGGTATTTGCTCTTCTGGCTGTTCAGCCTGGCTAGGCGAACGGTGCAGCTAGGCATCCTGAGGGCAACGGGGCTGATGCGCGGACAGCTGACGTCCATGCTGCTGCTGGAGCAGCTTTTAACGACGGGACTCGCGATCGCGCTAGGCCTGGCGATTGGGAGAGCCGCGAGCCGGCTGTTCGTTCCGTTCCTGCAGTCCGGCGCCGGCTTGCAGGTGCCTCCGTTCGTCATCGTGTTCGATCCGAGGGATACTTGGCAATTGCTTGGCATCGTCGGCATTATGATCGCGGCGGGCGGGGCGCTTCTGATCGGTCAAATCGTGCGGTTGCGCGTCCATCAAGCCGTGAAGCTGGGAGAGGAGAGATAGCGATGATCGAATGCGAAGGTTTGGTCAAAATATTCAAGTCGGACGGGATCGAGGTCGTAGCTCTGCAGGGACTTAATCTGAAAGTAGAAGACGGCGAGATGATCGCCATCATCGGCAATAGCGGCAGCGGCAAGTCGACGCTCCTTAACGTGCTTGGCGGACTGGATCGCCCAACGGCGGGCAAGGCGTCGGTTGGCGACTGGGATCTGCTTCGGATGAACGAGAAGGAGCGCGTGTCGTACAAGCAGCGCACGGTCGGCTTCATCTGGCAAAATAACGCGCGCAACCTGCTGCCGTATCTGACCGTGCTTGAAAATATAGAGACTGCCATGATGGCGGCGGGACGCGTCGATACGATGTATGCGAAACAGCTTGTCGACTGGGTGGGACTGTCGCATCGGAGCGGAAGCAAGCTGGTCCAGCTCTCCGGGGGCGAACAACAGCGTACGGCCATCGCGATCTCGCTCGCGAACCGTCCTTCGCTGCTGCTCGCGGACGAGCCGACGGGATCCGTCGATGCGGCGACCGCGGACGTGATCATGGGCATCTTTCGCAAGCTGAACGAGGAAACGGGCGTCACGATCGTTATCGTGACTCACGATATGGCGCTTGCGGGCAAGGTGGACCGCGTCGTCGCGATCCGGGACGGCATGACCAGCTCGGAATTGATCAGACGCGAAGAATCGGGCGGCCAAACGGACGATCATGCGGATTCCATCGATGGACACGAGGAATATGCGGTCGTCGATCGGTACGGGAGAATCCAGATTCCCGCGGAGCATCGATTGCTGCTGGGCATCAAGGACAAAGTAAAGCTTATCGTCGACGGAACCGGACTTCGCCTGGAGCCTCAGACGGAGCGGGAAGAGGCGGGAATCCCATTATGACACAGAGGCTTTGCTTCGATGAAGCCGTCAAGCCGTGGCTGGAGAAGCTAAGACAGTATTGCGTTTATTTGACGGGTTCCCCTTGGGACGGAGAAGATTTGATGCAGGACGCAATCGCGCTGACCTACCGATATTACAAGCGCAAAGGGGAAATCAAAGACATACGTCCGTTCTTGATGAAGGTGGCGAAAAACAAACGAATCGACGAGCTGCGGAGGCGCAGGTTCCGCGAGGAGCCGGTCGACCTTTTACCGGAAGAAGGCCGGAGGGACGTATGCGGGTTCGAGATCAGAGGTTGGCTGGAGTGGGTTGCCGCAGAACTCACGTCTAGCCAAATGAACGTTTGGCTTCTTGCCGATTACTTCGGCCATACGATGAACGAAATCGCGAATGCGCTCGGACTTTCCATGTCAGCGGTGCGATCGCAGCTGTTCCGAGCCCGGGAGACGCTCAGAGCGCGCCGGGCGGCGTACGGCCAAGACGCTCCCGCGATAGCGGCCGGTTTCATGCGGCGAAGCGCCAGCTCGCCGACTTATCCGCGCAGCGGCATATCGCAAGCGGTCGAGGCCTCGGCAAGGAGCATTATGAACAATGATCCAACCGATCTGTTCCTCTACGTCCGGACAGGCTCATGATGGTTCCCGATTTTGCCCTTTCGATATCCATGCGGTATCGTGAAGGGCTTTGTTGCGCTTAACAGAACATTTTTGTTCGTTATAGCAGACAACGGAAAATCCTTATGATACAATGTTCTTTATAAAGAACAATTAATTGCAATAAGTTCTTATTGAAGAATATTCTATCGGAGGCGATACCATTTGACGATTTTGGTAACGGGCGGCGCCGGATATATCGGCAGTCATACCTGCGTGGAGCTGCTGCAGGCGGGGCATGACATCGTCGTCATCGACAATCTATCGAACAGTCACTCGGAGGCGCTCGACCGGATTGCGGAGTTAGGGGGCAGAGCGTTCCCGGTCTATATTCAGGATCTGACCGATCGGCAAGCGCTGCGCGCCATATTCCGCGTGCATGGCATCGAGTCGGTCATCCATTTTGCCGGACTTAAGGCGGTCGGAGAGTCGGTGCAGCTGCCGCTGAAATATTATCATCAAAATCTCATGAGCACGATGACCTTATGCGAGACGATGGAGGAGCATGGCGTGCGGCGGTTGCTCTTCAGCTCGTCGGCGACCGTATACGGCATGCCCGATCAGGTTCCGATCTCGGAAGAGGCCGCCATCGGCGCGATTAATCCCTATGGCCGAACGAAACAGATGATCGAACAGATGCTTGGCGATCTGGCTATCGCCGACCCGCGGTGGAGCATTGCCGTATTGCGGTACTTTAATCCGGTAGGCGCGCACGAGAGCGGTCGGATCGGGGAGGATCCAAGCGGCGTTCCGAACAACCTGCTGCCTTACATCGCGCAAGTAGCGGTAGGCAAATTAAAGGAGGTGGCGGTATTCGGCGACGATTACGATACGGCAGACGGGACGGGAGTCAGGGACTATATTCATGTCGTCGATCTGGCGCAAGGCCATCTGCGCGCCTTGGGCAAGCTGGCTTCGGGAGAAGGACTGCAGGCGTACAATCTCGGAACGGGCCGAGGTTACAGCGTGCTTGAGATGATCAAGGCGTTCGAGAAGGCTTCCGGGAGACGTATTCCGTATCGCATCGCGGCTCGAAGATCCGGCGATGTCGGCGCTTGTTACGCCAATCCGGCCAAGGCCAACGCGGAGCTGGGATGGGAAGCCAAACGCGGCATCGACGAGATGTGCGCGGACGCATGGCGGTGGCAATTGACCAATCCAAGCGGATATGCTGGCAGCTTGGCGTACGCGGAACGAATCTAATACCAAGAGGTGCGCGCTATGGGCAAGGTTGACGTCGAGGTGAGCGTTGTTATCCCGCTCTATAATGCCGGCTACAAGCTGCACGCTTGCCTGCGATCCGTCCTTGCCCAGACCGAAC
>JAQSXN010000158.1 GCA_029256665.1 Paenibacillus sp. | reverse complement strand
ATGAATACGTCGATCGCGGCCAGAGTCGAAGGCATGTTGGCGCCTTCGCCAACGGCAATGACCCCGTTAGCCACGAGAGTCGCTGCATCATGCTCGTCGATCTCGTTCTGCGTCGCGCACGGGAGCGCGATTTCGCACGGGATGTTCCAGATGCCTTCGCAGCCGGTCGTGTAAGTCGCATTAGGACGGGAAATAACGTAATCGCTGATCCGCTTGCGTTCCACTTCCTTCAATTGCTTAAGCAGCGCCAGATCGATCCCTTGCGGATCATGCACGAAGCCGCCCGAATCGCTGCACGCCACGACCTTCGCGCCGAGCTGCTGCAGCTTCTCGATCGCGTAGATCGATACGTTGCCGGAGCCGGATACGACGACCGTCTTGCCTTCCAGTTCCAGTCCTTTGGCTTGCAGCATTTCGTTCACGAAATACACGCAGCCGTATCCGGTCGCTTCTTTGCGCGTCAGACTGCCGCCGTATTGAAGGCCTTTGCCCGTCAGCACGCCCGCCTCGTTCCCGCTTCTGATCCGCTTATACTGGCCGAACATGTACCCGATCTCTCGAGCGCCGACGCCGATATCGCCGGCAGGAACGTCGACGTCCGGACCGATGTAACGGTACAGCTCCGTCATGAAGCTTTGCGTGAAACGCATCACCTCTTGCTCGGATTTGCCTTTGGGGTCGAAGTCGGAGCCGCCTTTGCCGCCGCCGATCGGCTGGCCGGTCAGCGCGTTCTTGAAGATTTGCTCAAAGCCCAAAAATTTAATGATGCTCGCGTTAACCGTCGGGTGGAACCGAAGTCCGCCTTTATAAGGCCCGAGCGCGCTATTGAACTGGACGCGGAAGCCGCGGTTCACTTGCGCCTTGCCCTTGTCGTCGACCCAAGGCACCCGGAAGGAGACGACCCGCTCGGGCTCCGTAATCCGCTCCAAAATATTATGCTCGATGTAGTGCGGGTTCGCTTCCAGCACCGGAATAAGAGAATCCAGAATCTCTTTCACCGCTTGGAAAAATTCCTTCTCGCCCTGGTTGCGGCTTATAACCGTCTCATAGACCGATTGTACGTATTCCTTAGCGGATTGCTGCTTCACCAATAGTTCGTTCACTTGAGAGGACGCTCCTTTGATACGCCGCGACCCGGGATCCTGCGCGTCATCCCGTCGCCGGCGTTATGAATAGGGTTGGTCTTGCGGGACGGCAGGCTTACAGCAGCTCGCGGCGAAGCTCTTCGCCGGACTTAGGCGACAGGTACGCATACGGAATGTCGAACACGGTTTTCGCTCCGGCCAGACCTTCGCGGCTCATGCGGTTCGCGGCTCTTGCATAAGCGACCAATACGCTTGCGGTAAATTCGGGGTTGCTTTCCAGCTTCAGGCCGAAATCGATGATTTGTTTCGTGCCCGCTCCGGTCACGCCGCTGCGAATGACGAAACCTCCATGCGGCATGCCTCCGTGCTCCGATTTCAGTTGCTCTTCGGTGATAAAGGTCACGGTCGTATCGTAATCGGCGAAATAGTTCGGCATCGTCACGATGGTTTCCGTGATATCGTCCTTATTCGCGCCTTCTTCGGCCACGACAAAACATTGGCGAAGATGTTTCTCGCGCGTTGCCAGCTCCGGCGTCTCTCCTGCGCGGATGCGGTCGATAACGGACTCGACCGGAACCGTATACTGCACGCCGGCTTTCACGCCAGGCACGCGGCGGATCGCATCGGAGTGGCCTTGGCTGACGCCTTTGCCCCAGAACGTGTAGTCGACGCCTTCCGGCAAGATCACTTGTCCAAGCAGTCGGTTGAGCGAGAACAGGCCTGGATCCCACCCAGTCGAGATGACGCTCAGTTTACCGCTTTGCTTCGCTAAAGCATTAACCTGGTCAAAAAACTCCGGAATCTTGGCATGCGTATCGAAGCTGTCTACCGTGTTGAACATCCGGGCCATATCCGGCGTCTGCTCCGGAAGATCCGTTGCCGATCCGCCGCAAAGTATCATGACGTCGATTTTGCCTATATATTGCTCCGCGGCCGAGATATGCTCGAACTTCGCCGTCTCGGACGCGAACGCTTCCGGCTGTCTGCGCGTGAAGATCGCGACGAGCTCCATGTCCGGGTTTTGCGCGATTGCCTTTTCGACGCCTTTCCCTAGGTTGCCGTAACCTACGATGCCAACTTTCACTGTGTCCATTTTGTACCTCCCAAAATAAAGCCAATGCACCTGTGAACAAACAAAAACACGAGGGCTTGAGCCAAGTTATTGCCGACTTTGTCGAAAGCTAGCCGATTTCACTCATAATATCGATTTATTTTAAATACTTTAACGTAATAATGCAAACAAATATTTAGATAGTGCAAACGCAAGTTAGTTGACATGACAAAATATCCCTCGACACTCAAGCGTTTGTTCGTATTTCTCTGACTTTTCTCGCCCGCCTCTTGTTATCTCTGGCTTTATCGGATCATGAACCCTCTTCAAACCCCATAAAAATAGCGCATTTTTTTCGTTATATTTAATCACCTTAAACGTGATAAACAATAACGTTCGTAAATTCTGTCGTCAATACTCCCGGAAATAATCCGATCATTCCACGTATATCTAACATGCAATGTTCGGTTAAACCCTAAATTTTATTGTCTTCTTCTCAAAAAAAATCAAAAAAACGTTAGAAACCACGTTCGAAACCTCGTAAAACGACCGAAAATGATAGGCTGCGGGCTATACAATATGCTCCGAAGCCAAACAAAAAAAGACCGTCGCTTGCCGCGCCGGCCCTTCCAAGTATCGATCAAATAAGTCCTTTTCCCACCTAGTCTTACGGATGCTCCGCCCCGCCGATTCGGACGACGAGCTTCCCTCTAACCCCGCCTTCTCCGAAATAGCGAAACGCCTCGGCGCCGTCGTCCAGGGTGAATTGCTGATCGATGACGGGCTTTGCCTTTCCTGTTTCGACAAGCTCCTTCCAGACCAGTTGGTCGCCGTGATTGGGCTTGTGGAGAAGAATCTTCAACTTTTTCCTCTCCAGCAAACGGACGATCGGCCCCGCCAGCAGCATCTGGAGAAGTCGCCGCGTAGTGCCGCCTATCATCACGTAAGTCCCTCCAGGGCTTAACGCGCGCTTAATCCGAAAGGGCGATCTCGTACCGACCACATCGAGGATGAGATCGTAACGTTGACGGTCCGCCGTGAAATCGCCAAGCTTATAATCTTGCACATGGTCAGCGCCGACGGAACGCAGCATCTCCAGCTTGCCGGCCGCATCCACGCCGGTTACCTCTGCGCCCATCAGCTTGGCGTATTGAATCGCGAACGTCCCCACGCCGCCTCCCGCCCCGTTAATCAGCACGCGCTGCCCTTTGGCGAGCTTGCCGGAATCGCGCAGTCCCTGCAGGGCGAGCACGGCCGCCTGCGGGATCGCTGCGGCTTCCGCGAAGCTTGTGCCGTTAGGCTTGAGCGTCAACGCCGTTTCTCTGGCGCGCACGTACTCGGCAAAGCCGCCCCACTCGCACCCGGAGAGGTCCCCGAACACTTCGTCTCCTAAACGAAATTTGCCGGCTGATCCCCCTACGGCGACGACGACGCCAGCGATATCCGCCCCGAGGACGCGATGCCGCGGCTTACGGAACGCGCCGAGCCGCGTCATATACGGTTTCCCCCGAAGCAGATCCCAATCCCAAGAATTTACGGCCGCCGCCCGCACGGCGATCAGCACCTCGCCGTCGCGCGGGACGGGAATATCCACGTTCTCCACTCGCAGCCTTTCATGCTCTCCGTATGCGTCATAGACGAGCGCCTTCATCCGCTTATCGTCCCGCCTCGGCGCACGGATTTCCGTCCTTCCCTCCGTTCCCATCAAATCCACCTCCAATTACTTCCTTTTCCCATTCATTCCACGTCCCCCCGCATAATCCCTGCTCATGAAAAAAGGCCGCCTCCAGGCAGGAGACGACCCTTTCAACACCTATATGCCTTGCGGCATTATCGCATGACGAAGAAATAGAACAATATCGCGATGGCGAACCGATAGTACGCAAACCACTCCAAGCGCAGCTTTTTGATCAGGTTCAAGAACGTAACGACGGCAATCATGGCCACTACGAAAGCGGCGATAAAGCCGATCAGGAACAACACCAGATCATCCGATGTCAGCAGATCGCGGCTGTCGTATAGATCCAGCACCGTTGCGCCCAGCATGACAGGCACGGAAATCATAAACGTGAAATCCGCAGCCGCCTTCTGGCTTGTACCCAGCAGCAAGCCGCCGGATATCGTCGATCCCGAACGAGAGAAGCCGGGCCATAACGCGAGACACTGGAACAAGCCGATTCCGAACGCCTGCTTGTAGGAAATGTCATCCGACTCCTCGGCGGTTACCTTGCGCTTGACCCTTGTCGCGACGATGAGCAATACGCCCCCTGCAACCAGACTGATCAATACCGGACCCGAGCCGAACAACACGCTTTTGATGAAATCGCCGAGCGCCAAATAGACGACAAGCGCCGGAATCATGGCCAGAATCATATGTATGGCGTTTAATTTCTTTTTCTTGAAGTCCAGCTTTACCATGTCTTTCAGCATCGCCATATATCGTTTCCAGTACAACAGCAATACCGCCATGACCGCGCCGAGCTGGATGACGATCATAAACGTCTTTTTCGCTTCCCCGTCAAAGCCGAGCAAGTCGCCGGCAAGAATAAGGTGGCCCGTCGACGAGACAGGCAGAAACTCCGTAAGTCCTTCAATAATGCCCAATATAATCGCATTAATAAAATCCTGCATTTTCGTATACTCCGCCTTTCTTTCAAACTTTCCGCCAACTCTATTAGTTTAGTGCAATTCACCTCCAATAATCAATTCAATAAGATGACAGAAGAGTTACAATTTTGTAAGGTAAAACAACCGTCCGCCAGCATGCTGTCCGCCGCTTTCCGGACGTCATGTAATTATAGTGCCAAAGACATAGGTTTATGGTACGATAGCCTTGTCTTTCCAGAACGGAAAATGTCTTACTATGTCAATTCAGAAGGTGATATCGATGCCCGAATCAGCCGATCGCATGCATCCGTCCAAATCCTCCGCTTCGCCCGCTCCCGCCTCCCGCGCTTCCAGCGCGGCGCCATCGATGGCGCCCGGACAAGCGCTATCCAGCATCGGCCCAGGAAACATGTCGCCCGAGAACGTCATGCAATTTCAGAAGGCCGCGGGCAATCAAGCGGTGCTTCAGCTCTTTCGCGACCGCGGAGCGCCATTGATCGGATTGAAGCCTCCGATCCAAAGACAGACCGAACAAACGGAGAGCGCGACCGCGTCGACCCCTTCTGCGGAAGCCGTTGGCGCCGAGAGCGCGGGACCGTCGACGGCGACACCCGCGGCTTCGTCTTGGCGGGCGGCGCTGCCCAAGACAAAGATCGGGAACGATCTGCAAGGGATGGGCAGCTACAAGTCCGTATACGGCTGGCTGAAGGAGCAAGCTGGCGCGGACAAGAAGACGGCGCTGTTCGGCTACTTCGACGCCCTTAAGACGGATCAGAAGGTAAGCGCCATCAAGGCGATGGCCGGCAATGCCAGAAACGTGGATGTCGCGGCCGTCAAGAAGGTGATGCTAAGCGGCATCATCTCCAAGTCGGTCGACTGGGACAAATTCTCCGTCATCTGCCGGGAAGCAAAGAAAATCGATACGAACAACTATAACGCCGATCAGGACCGCGATTACGCCAGTTACGCGGCGATCGGCACGTCCAGCGCCGCGGGCGGCGTCTCCGGCTCCTCCACGATCAGCCAGACGCTGGGCGCGGCCGGCGCCAAGGGCACGGCCCTCATGTCCGCTCCGATAGCGGGCGGCCTGGGCGGCGTGGCGGCCATATCGCAGGTTTACAACGCGACCCAGAGTTATGACGGCGCGCTCAGCGCTGCCGGCAAAGCGCAGATCATCGCCGGCGAAGGCGGCGGCGGCGCGGCGGACCTTGCCAGAGTAACGGCCGGCACGGTTAACAGCGTCAGATCGGTAGCCGGCATGGCAGTGAACGGAGCCGCCACCGTAGCGGCAGGCGCTGGCGCGATCGTGGGCGGAGCCGCGTATATGGCAGGAGGGGCGGCAGGCTATATCGAAGGCCGTCGCAACGTGAAGCAGCTCGGAGCGGTCGAGGAGCGGCTTTCCGGCAAGGAGGGCGAGCTTGCGGACCAACAACGGCTTGCGGCCGGTCTCGGCAAATCTACGCAAGAGATGAACAAATCCAAGAGCGGCATGACGGCGGTGAAAGGCGCGATGATGATCGCGGGCGGAGCCGTGCTGATCGCAGCTGCCGCTTCCCCGGCAGGACCAATCCTGATCGCGCTCGCGGCGATACTAGGCGGCGTTGCCGCCATCGTGAAGTTCTACAAGAAATACAAGCGGAAAGAAGCCTTTGTCGACAAAGCGCTCAAAGTGGACGAGACGGCGGCTCTTCCCGAAAACAAGGGGATTGCCAAGGATAAGGTCCGCCAGTCGCTGCTTGAGAAAAACGGCTTCAACAACGTCGGTCAATGCTACAATCAGCTTGTCACCGATCTCGCCGGCATGCTATACAAGAGCGGCGTCGAAGGCGATGACCCTGAGAGCCGTAAAATCATCGAAAGTATCGGCCTTAAGATTGATAAGGCGAAGAAAAAACCGGCCAAGGACCTCATCGCCAAAAAACTGCATACGTAAAGGAGCTTAGCCATGACAGACTCATCCATGTTCCCCTATTCCGTACTGACGCGGCTGCTCGACTATTACGGCAGTCACGAGATTGCCGCGAAGCTTGCTGAACCGGACGAGGAAGCGCCGTATGCTTCTCTTCTCATCCGGTTCGAGGAGTTAGGCTCGCTTAACGACTCTCTCCTGCTAGAGATCAGCTTTATCCCCGGCTTGGAAGAAGCCGAGAAGGAAGGCGTCTATCTGCTTCAGACATTCGCCGTCCTCAGGCAGCAAACCAACCCGGACAACTACGACTCGCTGCTCCATGTTTGCACCGGTCTCAACCTAACGCTAGCGCTTGGCGCCTTCGGCGTGACAGAGCGCGGAGGCGCGCTATACTTCAAGCACAACGCCATGTTAAGAGGCGAATGGCTCGAAGGCGAGTTGGGCTTGCAGCATTTCGACCGTAGCAATGGTCTCATCCTTCATCAGCTGCTTCAATTTATGGATACGCTTGTGGCGGAAGCTTAGCGTAACGGCAATAGGGCAGCCCCGCAAGTCCATTTATTGACTTGCGGGGCTGCCCCCTCGCCGATTTCGGCCCACGCGCCCTCTGTAACCCGAATTAATCGGGCTATTACTCCGATTCCGGCCCACGCGCCCTCTGTAACCCGAATAAATCGGGCTAGGGCTCATTCCAATCCACGCGCCCTCAGCAGCCCCTCCTCGTATAGAAGAATAAACGGCTCTCCTTTAATCTCGTAAACCGTCCCTTCGACTTTCTTCATGTCGTCGAGTATTCGTTCCCGGTTATTGTACAATTGCTCGGAGATCGGAGGGTTCGTGATCAATGCTCCGGTTAGGAATGCAAAAAACTCGCCAACGGGGAATACCTCGATCCCCGCAATAACCGCGAGCTGCCGCAATCGCTCCTGAAACTGCGCCTCCGTGTAACAGATGCCGTACTCCGGCAGAATCTCTAATCCCTCGTCTAACGTCATAACGGGAGTAAAGACCTCATTGTCATCGATGTCGCCGTCAGCTCCCGCTTTGTTCGCCTCGTCCATTGCAAACTCCTTGTATTCTTCGGAAGCCTGCCACTCCATAACCAATTGATTCATATCCTCGTGCTTCGCCGCGATTTCCCTAAACTTGCGATGCGCATGCCATAGCAGGGGCGAACGATCGTATTCGTCCTGCTCAACTTGATCCAAAAGAGCAAGAATCTCTTCTTTCGTCCAAACCATCGCCATCGCCCC
>JAQSXN010000157.1 GCA_029256665.1 Paenibacillus sp. | reverse complement strand
AGAGCGTAATAACCATTTCCCCGGTTCGCGAATAAGGGGCGGAAATAAAGGCGGTGCCGGGGAGCTTATCCCCGGCACCGCCTTTACTGTTACCACATAAGCATTTTCGATAGAGGTTTTCTCATATTTTGAATTGGGCCAGCCGCTCGAGCAACTCTTCGACCATATTGCTTAGTTGAGCGGACGATGCGGATATTTCCTCCATGGATGCGAGCTGCTCCTCGGATGCGGCGGCGACGCTCTGCGAGCTGGCGGCCGCCTCGGACGCAAGGATGGAGAGCCGCGAGACGTTGCCCGAAATTTGTTCCGTGCCGGCGGACATCTGCTCCGCTGCCGCGGACACTTCCTGAATTTGAACGCCTACGGAGGACATCTCCGTTAGAATGTTGCTGAAGAGGCTTTGACTATCCGTGATGCTGGATAAGCCGCTGCGAACTTTAATGTTGCCTGCCGACATCGAACGGGCGGCGTTGTCCGTATCCTCGCGCACGGCAGAGACCAGACTGCCCACTTCTTCGGCGGCTTTGCGGGTCTGATCCGCCAGCTTGCGAATCTCCGCGGCGACGACGGCGAAGCCGCGGCCATGTTCGCCGACGCGCGAGGCTTCGATGGCGGCGTTAAGCGCGAGCAGATTGGTCTGCGAGCTGATGGAGGCAATCACGTCGATAATGCCCCCGATCTGCACCGAACGGTGCTCTAGACGCCTTATCGAAGCTTCGGTCTCTTGCACGGAGCGGGCGACTTCCTCCATCTCGGCAACGGCGCCTTGAAGCTGCAGACTGCCGGCACGCGTCTGTTCCGTTACGTCGTCTGCCGAGGCGGAGACGGATGAGGAAGAACCGGCGATCCGCTCCGCGCCTGCCGCCATCTCGTCCATCGCCAGCGAAGACTCCAACGCTTGTTCGTTCTGGTTAGCCGCGCCTTCGGCGATCCTGCCGATCGACTCCGCGACGGTCTGGGCGGCATGGCTGGTCTGCTCCGCGCTTGCAGTCAACTGCTGCGACGTGGCGCCGACGGCCATGGACAAGTCGGAGACGAGGCGGAACATGTCTCTCAGCTTTTCGGTCATTACGTTAAAGTAGCCGCTCATAATGCCGATTTCATCGCCGGATTTAACGGCCATTTGCTGCGTGAGGTCGCCCTGCGCCATGAGCTGCAGCTTGCCGGCCAGCGTCCGGAGCGGACGCGTAACCATGAACCGCACCATGATCGTGATTAATACCGCCAACAGAAGGATGCCTGCGATCGACGCAGCGTAAGCCGAGTCGCGCGCTTCATAGTAGTTCGCCATAATCTCGTTTCGATCGATGGACGAGACGGCGTACCATGTCTGTTCGGAGCCTGGCAATGCAACGGGCTCGAACGTCCGCAGGACGAAGTCTCCGTTGGAATTATGCGTGTACCCCGACAACGTTTTCCCTGCTTTGACTTGCTGCCATAAGTTTTCCTTCTCCGAACTGTCTCCGTACGGCTGCATGACGGACGCCGGGTCGTTGGGATTGGCGACATAGGTGCCGTTCTCCGTTACCAATGAGACGTATCCATTCATGGGCGTATACGGAACCGCTTCCTCTTGCATCTTCTCAAGCGATAGATCGATGCCTATAATCCCCAAGAAGTTGTTGCCGTTGTCCAGGATAGGCTGAACGATCGACATGATTTGCGTATCGACTCCGGCAGCCTTATACATATAGGGATCGATATACGTAAGCTTCTTGCTCGCTTTGGGCTGCAAATAGTAGTCTCCGGCTCCCGACGTCTCGTAATCGACAAGCGGCTCCATGATGATGCCGTTCGCGCCTTTGACCAAATAAGGGACGAAACGACCGGTGGCGTCGTCGTAAGCGGCTTTGCCGCGGTTGGCGGCATCGTTGCCGTCAAACGCATTGGGCTCCCATAGCGTATACATCGCGAACATATCGTCGCGGATTTCCAGCATATTGCGCAGAAGCTCCACCGTCTTTTCCCTCGAGTAGGATAGGTCCGCGCGCGAGTGCTTCAGGAGCTCCGCGAACGACTTCAGCGTGGCGTTCATCTCCGACATCCGCTTTTGCAAGTCCGTGGCATATTGCACGCCGGCGTTCTGGGCTTCCAACTCGCCTTTTTCCTTGCTTAGCCGCTCTAGCTGGCTTAAGCTGACGAACAGGTTGGAGCCAAGCACGAGGACGAGACATAACCAAATCACGAGGTTGAATTTGACGGAAAGCGAAAGGTTGCGTAGTTTTGACATAGCGGCCACTCCTTTATTTCGTATACGCCATTATTCGGCATTTTTCGACATGATTTTTATAGACCATAAGAACTATTAACTGGTCGCTAGGGACTATTGTTTATGAGCGGGTGAAAGAGTAGGAATCGTTCGCTTGGTTGGACGCAAGCATCCGTCTTCGATATAATTTGGTAGAGTTTAGTAAAGGGAAGACGGGCATGCGGCTCGTGGAGAGGGGCTGGAGGCGTGCGAACGTTCTGGTTGTGGCTTGCGTTTTTGACGGTTGCGCTTTATCTTGCGGTTGCCTATGAACCTGCCGCCGGAGGCAACGAGCTGGCTTGGCGCATGACGTTCAGCGCGCTGCTGCTCGCGGCTTATTTCGCCGTGCCCTTGTTCCGGCATCGGCCCAAGGCGTTAACCGCCTTGTTGGGCATATCGGTCGCGTTTGCCGCCGCGGCGTTATGGCCGGGAGAAGGAAGCGGCGTCAATCCGTATCCGCTGCTGGTGTTCGGCTTGATTGCCGGCAAAGCGGCTTACCGGTTGCCCGGCATCCATGCCGCCATCGTTGGCGCGATCGCGCTTGCCGGAGCGGCTGCCCCGTTGGCCGCAGGGCTGCCGGGCCTGCCGCCTCCGTTTCTTTTGCTCCTCGCGGCGGGATTGGGCTCATGCCTATACGCGTCGAACCGGCTGCTTCGCGAACGCGATGAAGCCAGGGCCAGGAACGAAGCGCTGCTGAGCGAATATAGAAGCGTCAAACGCAAGCTCGCATCGGGCGGCGAGGAGGCGCGTCAAGAGGAGCGCGCCCACGTTGCCCGCGAGATTCACGATTCGGTGGGCCATAAGCTTACCGCGCTTCTCATGCAGCTCGAGCTGCAGCGGCTGGAGGCTGACGAGGCGACGAAACCCATGCTGGAAGAGCTTAAGTCGCTTGCGAAGGAAAGTCTGGAGGAGACGCGTGGCGCGGTCAGAACGTTGAAGGAAGACGAGACAGGCGGCTTGTCTTCCATCATGAGGCTCCTGCGCAGGCTCGAGGCCGAAAGCTTTATGCGCCTCGAATTCACGATCAAGGACGGCGCGCTGACGGCGCCGCTCGCCCCGCGGCAATCGATCGCCATTTATCGGGCCGTGCAGGAGGCGCTGACCAACGCGATGCGGCACGGAGTCGGACGCGAGGCCCGAATTACGTTCGAAGCGCCGGGCGGCGGCAGCGTGTTCCGGTTCGAGGTGTCGAACTCCGTCAAGCAAGGCGTCGCGTTCTACGAGGGATTTGGTTTGCGCGGCATGAGGGAGAGAATCGAAGAGTCGGGAGGACAGCTCGAAGCTCGCTCGTATGACGGCTTGTTCGTCGTTCGAGGCGCTTATACGCTGGTCAACAGGGAAGGAGGAGCGAAATGATACGGATATTGCTTGCCGAAGATCAGGCGATGGTGCGTCAGGGTCTCAGAATGATGATCGAAACGGATCCGGAGCTCAAGGTGACGGGCGAAGCGGGCAATGGGAAGGAAGCGGTCGCCTTATGCGGGAAACAAGCTTTCGACGTTGCCGTGCTGGACATTCAAATGCCGGTCATGACCGGCCTCGAAGCGCTTCGCGCAATCCGCCGGCGCTGGCCGGGGTGCAAGGTGCTTATGTTGACGACGTTTAATGATGACGAATATGCCTTGGAAGCGATGAAAAGCGGGGCGCATGGCTACATGCTGAAGGAAGCGGAGCCGGAGGCGCTCGTCCGCTCCATCCGCAGCTGCTTGACCGGAGGACTGTCCTTGCAGGATCATGTCGCCGCCAAACTCATACCCCGATTGCTTGGCGATGCCAAGGCGGAGCCGGTCGACGCTTCCATTACGCCGCGCGAGCTTGCCATTGCCAGGCTCGTTGGCGAAGGCAGAAGCAACAAGGAGATTGCCGAGGAGCTCGGATTGTCCGTCGGCACGGTCAAAAATCATATCAGCGGAATCATGGACAAGCTGGAACTCCGCGACCGCACCCAGCTCGCAATCTACGCGATCCGGCACGGAATCGTCTAATAAGCGTTTCGGTGCAAAAATAAAATGACGGAAGTCATGGTTTCCCTCCATGCGAATGACCGAAGACAGTGATCTCGCTGTCTTTTTTCTTATACAATGAGAGCCAAGGAAGGTAGAACGAAATGGAGGTCGTTTCCATGCTGGAGACAGTGGAACTTCGCAAAACGTTTAAAGGAAAAGCGGCGGTGGACGGGGCCAGCATCTACCTGGAGGAAGGCGAGTCCGTCGGTTTGCTGGGACCAAACGGAGCAGGCAAGTCAACGCTGATCTCCATGATCGCGTCATTGCTTAAGCCGAGCGAAGGCGATGTGCGATTAAGCGGGCGAAGCGTACTCAAGGATCCCGCCATCATTCGCCGGGTGCTGGGGGTCGTGCCGCAGGAAATCGCGCTGTACGCGGAGCTTAGCGCTTACGAGAACTTGAAGTTTTTTGGCCGGATATATGGTCTGAGGGGGAAGCCGCTGGAACAAAAAATCCAAGAAACGCTGGAAATGGTCGGCTTGCGCGAACGCCAGAAGGAGCTGATCCGGACCTATTCCGGCGGCATGAAACGGCGAATCAACATCGCGGCGGCGCTGTTGCACGATCCCCGGATCGTCATCATGGACGAACCGACCGTCGGCATCGACCCTCAGTCCCGCAATCATATTCTGAATACGGTTCGGCTGCTTAACAGGGACAAAGGGACGACGGTCTTATATACCAGCCATTACATGGAAGAAGTAGAGCAGCTCTGCAATCGGGTCTACATCATGGATCACGGACGAATCATCGCGTCCGGCACGCATAACGAGCTTGGCCGCATTTTATCCGGCGAAGACACGCTTTACGTCAAACTTAACGCGCCTAGTTCGGGATTGCTGTTGGAGCTTCAGGAGCACGAGGCGGTGCGCCAAGCGGAGGAGACGGGAGACGGAATTAAGCTGATCGTCTCCAAACAAAGCCACATGATGTCGGCCGTCGTGCAAGCGGCGGAGCGGCAAAAGGTCCAGATTCTCAATATGCATATCCATTCCCCCAGCCTAGAGGATGTGTTCTTGCACCTGACGGGCCGGAAGCTTCGGGATTAAAGGGAGGGAGAAGCATGGGCGTATTTTTCCGAAAAGATTTCTTGACGTACTGGCGCGACCGCAAGGAGATTCTCATCGCCTTGGTCATGCCCCTTATTCTGATTGCGGTGCTTAGCCTCGCGATGCCGGATTGGTTCGGCCAGGGGGCGGATTCGCTCCGGATCAAGATCGGTCTTGTCGTGGAGGACGATGCGGCTGAAGGCGTCTCCGCCTTCGTACGCTCGCTGGAGCAGACGGGGAAATCCGAGGAGGAGGTCGTGCGGCTCGCGGCAGCTGCGGAGTCGCTCAATCCGGCGGCTTTGCTTCAGGAAATGCTGGAAGGAGAGGCGTTAGGGTCGCTGGTCGAAGTCGTGCGGGCGGATGCCGATTCGGCGTTTCGGAAACTCGAAGAGGAGGAATGGACGGCCGTCGTGACCATTCCGGCGGGCTATACGGAGTCGTCGCTTCGAGCCATGATGCTCGGAGCGGACGAGGCGGTGCCGCTGAGCATCACCTCGGATGAGGCCTCCATGGAACTGGACGTGCTCTATGGCGCGCTGTCCGATTTCACTCGGTCGCTTAACTTCGGCTCGGCCATCGAGTCGGCGGCGATGGATGCCGGCGTTGCATTTGAAAAGAGCATCCCGCCGGGCGGCCGCTTCGGCGGCGCGGCGGTTATGAACGGCGGCATCGAGCAAGTGGAAGGATTTGACGCGATGACGGCCAGCCAATATTTTACGTTGTCGATCAGCGGGTTGTTCTCGTTGTTCATGGCGATGACCACGGCGACCAAAGCGATGACCGAGAAACGGGAGCTCGTCTTCTCGCGGATCTTATTGGCGGGCGTCAAGCCCGGCCGGTATTTGGCTGGCAAGACGTTGTCTACCTTCAGCCTTACCTTGCTTCAAGCGACGCTCGCGTTTCTCGTGTGCCATTTCTTGCTGGACTTGTTCCCGGGCCGCGACGTTCGGTTCTGGCTCGGCATCGCGGGACTCGTCGCGGCGTATTGCGCGGTCGTATCGGCGCTGGCGGCCATATTCACCTCGCTGGTTTTCCGGTTGAAAGAGGATACGGCCGGCGGTTTAATGATGGCCGTCATCATGGTGTTCGGCACGATCGGGGGCAGCTTCGTACCGGTTTACGTACTGCCCGGTTGGCTGCGCGGCATGGGAGAATGGACGCCTAACGGCTTGTCGCTCGCCGCATATACGGAGTGGATTCAGCGAGGGGAGTACGGCGATCTGTTCGCCGCGTTCGCGCAATTGCTGCTCTTCGCGGCCGCGGCGCTGCTCATCGGCATCGCCATGTTCCCGAGAAAGGGGAGGATCTGATGTTCTCCGTGATGTTATCGCAATGGATGAAGGAGAAACGTTCTCCTTACATGCTGCTACTGTTCGTCGCGCTCAGCATCGTGGCCGTCCTTCTGTTCGGCATGAGCAAGAGCGGCGTCATCGAGGTCGACGTGTTCGCCGACAAGGGGGTGTCGGAAGCGGAAATCGCGCCGCTCATGGAACGGCTTAACGAGAACGGAACGTTCGCGTTCCGGCTGCTGGACGAAGAAACGGCCAGAAGCAAGGTGCGGGAAGGGCTTTCGTCATCGGCTATCCGGCTGATGAAAGAAGATTTCCGGATCGTCATGGCGGTCGAGGATTACAATGTCGGGCTGCTGGATCGGCATGTGAAGTCCGTACTCGGAGAAGAGCTTGCGCTTCGGGAGGCCGAAGCCAAGAGCGGGGAAGCGGCAGCGTCTATTAGAGAAAGCGTAATGCAGTATATGGAGCAGCCTCCGCTAGCCGTGGAGTTGACCACGCCCGAGGGCGGCAAAGTGCAATCGTACGATATGGGACTGCAATTGACGTATGCCTTTTCGTTGTTCATCGTCATGTTTACCATCGGCTTTAAGATCAACGCGATCAATTCGGAGAAAACGTCGGGCATCTGGAACCGGATGGTGCTGTCTCCGCTGAGCAAATCCCAGATGTACCTGGGGCATATGGCGTACAGCGCTATAATCGGCATCGTGCAGGTCGCCGTCGTGCTCGCCATTTTTCGGTTCGGCTTCGGTTTCGCGATCGGAGATCGGTACGGAGAACTATTGGCCGTCTCGCTCCTTTACGTCATCTCGGTCGTGGCGATGGCCATGCTGTTTACGGGAATTACCCGCACGCCGGAAAAGTTTAACATGCTGTACCCGTCGATCATTCCCGTGATCCCCCTGGTTAGCGGAGCATACATGCCGCCGGGGACGATCACGAGCGACATCTTGCTCGGCATCGCACAGATCTTCCCGATGTCGCACGCGATGGAAGCCTTCCTCGGGCTATCGATGTATGATGCCGGCTGGTCCGAGCTGTTTATGCCGGTCGCCAAGCTGCTGCTCGTCACCGTCGTCTTTATGGGCATCGGCATCAACCTCGTGGAGCGGAACAAGCCGTAACGTTTTTAAGAAAATAGCAGCCTCGCCAATCATCAAATGATGAGCGAGGCTGCTATTCTTTGACCACATATACTACAACACGCCTGCAGGGTGGGTGGATCGCCAAATGAAGCATAAATTTATAATACAATACGCCTGCAGGGTGGGTGGACCGCCGCATGTAATATAAATTTATATGGCTCTCAAGTTAACTC
>JAQSXN010000156.1 GCA_029256665.1 Paenibacillus sp. | reverse complement strand
GGAGCAGCATCTTCGAGGCGGATGTCAGCCGTACGGTACGATGCATTTCGTCTTTGTCATAGACCGTTCCGTCCGCGCAAAATAGCGCCTGTAAAAAAGCCTTTACCGTTTCTCTGGACGAAGTGAATATCCGTTCGGGAACCGTTTTTTCAGGAGCGTTTACGGCTTTTACGCCGATTTCCATCAACTTCGCGCGAAGCGCTTTTCTCCACCAAAACACATTAAATGAACCGTTTTCCTGTTCAAATATCTTGGCGGCAGCACCGCTAATTTGCTCTCCCGCTGCGATAATGGGAGCCATCATTTCCGCATCGTCTCTGCCAAAAACCATGCCGATGTCTCCACGTTTCGATAACCAACCGTCGCCGATCAGCCATCCCAGAAACATCCCCCATGTTTCCCCCAGATCGTCCTCCTTGGCAAACTGTCCTGATCCGGATTGAATGTATACTTGATCGTTCGAGGTGAGGTTTCTTGCTTCCTTCCACCCGTTTTGTGTATAAATCCGGTGCTCGGGCGTCACGTTTAATTCCATTCCGTTCGTTAGCTCAATCTTTAGCGTTTTTTTGATACCTGTATAAGAGACACTTGCATTTCGCAAGGTCGTTCCGGCTACTTCGTATGTTCTTCCATTTACTACGCGAGCGCTGGTCACAACACGATTGTCCGTAACGATCTGAAACGATCGGATTAAAATACCAGCTGTTCGACATCTTATTATACCGCTCCATAAATACGACGCCAGGCTCGGCCGAACGCCAGGCCGATTCCATGATCGTATGCCAAACCTCGCGCGCGCGCAGCTTGCGATAGGTCACGACCCTCTTGCCCAGATCGCGCCACTTCGCAAGATCGCCGTCCCATAGCTCGTCGTAACCCGCTTCCTTCGTATCGGGAAAAACAAGCTCCCACTCGAGGTCTTGCTTGACCGCGTCCATAAAAGCGTCGCTCACGCAAACGGAAAGATTGGCGTTGGTCACTTCCCCCATCTGTTGCTTCACCGTTATAAACTCCATGAGATCGGGATGCCAATCGTTCAGCATGATCATCAAAGCTCCCCGCCGGCTTCCTCCCTGCTCGATCAAGCCAGTCGTGTAGCTGAATAAGCCGCCCCAAGATACGGCGCCGCTGGAGGATCCGTTCACGCCCGCGACGACTGCCCTGCGGGGTCGCAGCGTGGACAAGTTCATGCCGACGCCACCGCCGCGCGCCATAATTTCGGTCATGTCGGATAACGTCTCCATAATGCCGCCCCGACTATCCTTGGGGGAAGGCACGACATAGCAATTAAATAAAGTCAGCTCGTCGCTTGCCCCTGCGCCGGCCATGATCCGACCGCCCGGCACCAGCTTCCAGTCGTCGAGCATGGAGCGGAATCGCCCTGCCCATTCGGCTTGCTTGGCCGGCTGCCGTTCGGCTGAAGCGATGGACTGCGCCAGTCGGCTCCACATCTCGTCTTGCGTACGTTCGATCGGCAACACAAGCTTGTCGACCGTCGTCTTGACCTCCTTGCCTCCTCGCAAACGGATGCCGACGTCCATGCCGTCGCGGCTGACGACTTCCCCAACCTCCTTGGACGGGAATTTAGGATCATCCTTTACGAGCACAAGAACGGTATCTCCAACCTTGCACGATCGTCCATCCGGCTGTTTTTTGGCGTACCGATCCAAAAAGATTTTTTCGCTTAGTCCTTCGAGCTGCTTGGACATCTGACATCCTCTCCCTTGCCACGGATATGGGTAGTCGAACTGATTTCCTTAAACCGATCGCCAATATTACTACATGTAGTATATGACTTCCATTATACCACACTATATATAGGGATTCACTACATTTTCCAGCCTCTCTTATGATTATGAGCCAACTAGGCCATACTAATGACAAACTTACTATATTTTAGAAAAGGAGCTTCCTATGACCGATCAACTATCGTCGCCGTTTAAGCCTTCCGAAGCGGGAGCGGCGGCAAGCGGCAACGGCACCGTGACCCGAAGACTGCATCCGCTGGTCGATATGCACTTTGACCGTTCCTGGTTCGACGAGCTCCAGCATCGCATGTCGCGAGGCGGACAATGGGACGACTGGACGTTATATCAGCTCGCGATGGAAGCCGAACAGGCGAAGCGCGTCGAAAGTTTCGAAGAGTTGCAGTGTCTGCGCACATTGCAGGACTTCGAGCCGCTCCCTCACCAAATCGGCACGGCTGGCAAGGTGCTCCATGAAATGGGCGGACGCGCCATTCTTGCCGATGAAGTCGGACTTGGCAAAACGATCGAAGCCGGCCTCGTGCTGAAGGAATATATGGTCCGCGGCCTCGTGAAACGGGCGCTTATACTGGTTCCCGCTTCCTTAGTATTGCAATGGGTGCGCGAGCTCAACCAAAAATTCGGCATATCCGCCGTAGCCCAAAAGCGCGAACATACTTGGGGTTACGATGTCGTCGTCGCGTCGATCGATACCGCGAAGCGCGAACCCCATCGCGAGAAGGTGCTCGGCACCGACTATGATCTCATTATTATCGACGAAGCCCATAAGCTGAAAAACAAAAAAACGACGAACTATCAATTCGCGAACCTGCTTCGCAAAAAATATTGCCTGCTCCTGACGGCGACGCCGATCCAAAACGATCTTGACGAGCTCTATAACCTGATCACGCTGCTCAAGCCCGGCCAGCTTGGAGGCCAAAGCGAGTTTGCCGCCAACTTCGTCGTCGATAAGCGGCTGCCCAAAAACGAGGATCAGCTGCAAGAGGCGCTTGCCAGCGTCATGATTCGCAATCGGCGCGGCGACGGCGGCATCCATTTCACGAAGCGGATTGTCAAAAACATTCCTTTATCGCTCTCGGAGGACGAGAAAGCTCTCTACGATGCGGTCACCGGATTCGTGAAGGAACGTTACAACGAAAGCGGCGGCGATCTGACCAGCATGCTGTCGCTCGTCACCCTGCAACGCGAAGTATGCAGCAGCCGGGATGCCGTTTTCCTGACCCTGGTCAACCTGTTCAAGAAAACGGAAGAGGATTCGCCGCTAAGGCCGAAAATTTGGGAGCTCGTGGAGAAGATCAAGGGGATCAAAGCGAACACGAAAGCGGAGAAAGCGATGGAACTCGTCAAGGAGATGAACGAGAAAGTGATCATCTTCACGGAATATCGGGCGACGCAAGAATATTTGCTGCAATTCTTCCGGGCGAAAGATTTGATCGCCGTCCCGTATAGAGGCGGCATGAACCGGGGCAAAAAGGATTGGATGATGGACCTCTTCCGGGGACGCGCGCAGGTGATGATCGCGACGGAAGCCGGCGGCGAAGGCATCAATCTGCAATTTTGCCGCAATATGATCAACTTTGATTTGCCGTGGAACCCCATGCGCGTCGAGCAGCGAATTGGCCGCGTGCACCGGCTTGGTCAGACCGAGGATGTCCGCATCTATAATTTGTGCACATTAGGCACCATCGAGGAGCATATCGTCGGGCTGCTGCACGAGAAGATCAACTTGTTCGAGCTGGTCATCGGCGAGCTGGACCATATTCTCGAGAAGCTTGAAGGCGGCGATTCCATCGAGAAACGGCTTGCCAAGGCGCTCCTGGAAGCAGGCGACGAACAGGAGCTTAAGAGCCAGCTGGAGGAACTCGGAAGCTCGATCACTCAGCTGCGATCGGACGTCCAGACGGGCAACGCCCCGGCAAGAACCCCCGACCTGCTCGTCAAGCTGGATAGGCTGGGCCAGACCGTGGAGGTGAAGCCATGAACGAAAAACAAATCCACAAATTCGTAGGCCGCTTTCTGGAGGCGACGGGTTGTTCCGTCATCGAGAAGTCGAACGCGCATTACATGGTCAAGCTTTCGCCGGAAGCGGACCGCGAGCTGACCAACCGCCCGTATTATTGGAGCTTCGTCGACCGCGTCGGCGCCGAGCCGGAGACGATGACCTTTTTGTTCGTGACCGACAAGCCGAGGTACGAAGCGATGATCGCGAAACCGGAGCCCGCGCCCGTTGCGGCGAATAGCGTTGATCCCCTGGCCGCGTCGGCGGATGCGGCTCTTGCCCGGTCGTTCGGGTTCGTCAACTCCAGCATCTCCGCTCCCGCGCGCGTGCCGCGCGAGGATTTGTATTTCGGCGCGCGCAAGCTGGACGTGCTGTTTGGCGCCACCTTAAACAAGGGCAGCTACGTCTATTTATTCCAAGAGCCGGACAAACGCGGCGGCAATCCGTACAGCTCCACTCCCTATACCGCTTGGCTTGGCGTCAATATGCGCGTCGAACTGACATGCGACCGTAAACGCGAGGAGATCCATAGCTTCGGCGTTTCGCTTGTTACCGGCCATATCATGGAGGGGTTTCATGATCGTCTGCAATCGATAAAGCTGTCGCCGCGGCTGCCTGCCAACGTCCATCTTGCCAGAAACGGAATTTCCTACAACAAGGCGCTTTCGTTAATCGAGCAAGCGCTTGAGCGCAAGCTGAAGTCTTACGATTACAAATGGGCCGAGGGTGCCTCCGCGAGACTCCAAGAGGAGCTGACGCGCATTAACGCCTACTACGAAACGCTGATCGCCAACGCGCTGCCGGAAAACCTGCCCGCCATTCAAGAGCAATTCGCGCAGCGTCAAGCGGAGATCAAGTGGCAATACGAGCCTCGCGTGACGGCATCCGCCATTAACTGCGGCATTTTCCACCTTGAGGGCATCGATTGATAACGTTATGACGGGAATCGCTTCTTTGCGGCAAAAGAAGCGGTTCCTCCCCTCATATTGGACGACAGGTTGCAACAGCCTTCTTAAGGCTTGTCCGATAAAATGAACGATAGAGGTGATGACAATGCGCAAAAGTTGGAAAATCGCGACGGCCGCATCCATGCTGGCGGTTATGCTAAGTCTTTCTAGCGTTTCCTACGCTCAAGGCAGCACGACTGCCTACGCGATGGCAACCGATTCCGGAGAACGGACGATAACGCTCAAAGAACAGGCGCGCAAGTGGGCGGACGAGCTGGCCGGCACCAACGACGAGTCTTTCCGCAAATGGCACGGAGCCTGGATCAGCACGGCTCCGCTCGGGCCCGGAACGCATAGCTGGCTCGTCCTGCTGAAGCAGAATCAAACGACCGTGGGCTATATGATCATACATGCCAAGGATGCGGGCGGATATGTCCTGGGCGAATACGGCGTTGGGGAATATCCGCCATTTAGCGCTCAATCGCTAAAGACGGCTTTAGATAAACTAGGTTTAACGGGGGCGTCGATGCAGGCAAGACGCGTCTACGTGAATCCGCTGCAAGCGGCATGGCAAGTGAAAAGCGGTACGGCCATGCCGGACGCCGCGAACGTTCATTACACGGACGCCTATTCGGGAGAAGAGCTTCCCGTGGACTCCGCGGGCTGGAATAGGCTTTCGAACAATACGGATGACGCAAAAAAGCATGGGCTTGGAATCGCCCACGCTTCCGTTCATGCATCGTCATCCATGCCGGCATTCGATCCATATGGCCGACTCCCCTGGCTGACGGCAAGTCCTTATTCCATCTCGTCCGATCCTTCGCAATTGATCCAAGCCGCCGTCAATCGCGGCGAAGAGCTCCGATACGTCTGCGAAACCTTCGAAGGAAAGATGTTGTTCGTGTGGTCCGTAGCGGGTTATACGGAATGGTCGGACGGAGAGCTGTTCATCGCGCTTGCCAGCGAAGAAAACGCGATAGAACGACGGTATATTCCCGTTTCCCTGCTCATGTCGTTAGGCGAATTTTATCGTTGACGTCTCGCTCTGCCACGCCACCATAACACCAGGCTCATGCCACCCCAGCCAAACCATCTCGTCAGCCACGGCTCTCTTGCGGCCTTGGCTGACGTTTTATTTTGCTTTCTAGCCTCGGCCGGCGTCTCCATGTACGCAACAAATTGCTCCGTCATATATTTGACAAGCTCGCTTCCGCCTTTCACAGCCATCTTCGCGCACCTCCATTCAGTTACGTCTTGTTGCTAACATCATTCCCCGATCGCCCTCGTCATAGTCATGTATGACTTTCCCTCCGAACAGCCACGCTAACGGAAGTAACGGAAGCAAGCAACAGAATAGGTCCGCCGGGAGGTTAACGTCCAACATGAAACGTATCTTAATAACGATCATCGCATTCATGCTTTTATTCCATATGGACATGTCATCCGTGGTCCACGCCAAAGACATGCTGCTTGAAGAGAAAGGCGATTGGAGCGACGAAAGGATCCATGGCAGCAACGGCGATCCGAGCGATCGCTGGACTTTGCCGTCGACGACGGTGATTATCGACGTCGGGCATGGCGGCATTGACGGAGGCGCCCATCATGGCGATCTGCTGGAGAAGGATATTAACTTGGCCATTGCAAGCAAGCTATATTTGCTCCTGCGCAGCCAAGGCATTCCCGCCGTCATGAACCGCACGGGCGATTATGCCTTGAGCGACGACAACCGCTGGCATCGCACAAGCTCCCGCCATCGGCGCGACTTGTCCCAGCGCAAAGGATTGACGGAGGAAATCGGCAGCGAGCTGCTCGTCAGCCTTCATGTCAACTGGGCAAAGAATCGCGTCAAACGCGGCCCGCTCGTGCTTCATCAAAGCACGGGCGAGAGCGCATTGCTGGCGTTCTGCTTACAGGATGCGCTCAACCGCCAACAGCGGTCCGCGGGGATGCCACGCGAAGGAAAACCGTTCTACTTGCTTCGCGGCGTCGAGCAGCCTTCGGTCATCGTGGAGATGGGTTTCATTAGCAACGATGCCGACCGTTCCATGCTTACGGATTCGCAGCGGCAGCTCGAGATCGCGCAAGCGATCGCTTTAGGGATTCGGCAATACAAGTGGGTCGCCCATTAAAGCGCGCACGAGCTCCGAAGGCTTTACGAACGCAGCTTCCGACTGCAATGCCGGAATGCTCTGACGGAGCACGGATGCCGTCTTGGGGCCGGGCGGCCCGACATGCCCGATCGTAATCGTATGCTCATGGGTCGTCATATGCTTGCGCATGACGCCGACCTGCTTGGAGATATGTTCGATCGTGTATACGTCGTCCAGGAACACGTTATTTTCCAAGACGGGCACTCCGACTTCATTGGCGATTTTCGAGACGACAGTGCGGGAAGTGGTTTTGCTGTCCAGGAAGAACAGGCCGTGCTCCCGGCAAACGGTCATCACGATGCGCATGATTCTTTCATCGGCCGTTATTTTGGATCCCATATGATTGTTCATTCCAACGGCATGCGGCACCTCCGCAATAGCTTCTTCCACCCGTCGCCGCACCTCGTCATCGCTTAGATCGGACGTGATGGAGCCAGGTCCGAGCCAGCTGCGTTTGCCCTGATTGGGCTCCATCGGCATATGGACGAGCACGTCATGCCCCAGCTTGTGCGCCGTTTCGGCATCCTGCTTCGTCGTCGGCATGAACGGCATGACGGCAACCGCGAATTTGACCGGCAGCCGCAGCATCTCTTCCGTCCCCTTCATGCCGTTGCCGAAATCGTCGATGACGATCGTTACCGTACGTTTTCCGTGAGGCGACGAATCCGGATTATCCATGGCCGTCGCGGGGGTGACGGTACCGAATATCGCAAGGCCTATAGCGAGCGCGGTTGCCGCAAAGCCGGCTTTTGCCGACGCCGGGTTAGGTATGGGAAGTAGATGCGGATACGGATAGCGGTTCCATCGTGCCTTGCTCTTTTTGTACATTTTATTGTCCCTCCTGTTAAGCGCTCCTGTTACCTGTGTTTACCTTGCCACGTTGCGATTGGATTTATGTACCATGGAAGAGACAAGGGAAATGATGGAATAGGCTGAAAATTTAAACTTTGTTTGCGCGGTTGACTTCGCCTTCAGGAGCATGCTATTATAGGTTTCGTCACTTAAGACATGCGGTCGTGGCGGAATTGGCAGACGCGCTAGATTCAGGTTCTAGTGGTGTAACAGCCGTGGAGGTTCGAGTCCTCTCGACCGCACCAACGCAAGAAACCCAAGCTCGGGAGCTTGGGTTTTTTTCTGTTTTATGACAACTCTGGCTTGCACGAGAAATTCACGTCAAACCTGCTTAAACACGATCGATTTTGAAACGCAATACGGTCCTCAGCTTTTCCGGGGCGGTTTTGCGGAAATCCGATATATAAATCTCCTTGTGCGTATACGATGACCGTTTGAGCCGATGCTCTTCGCAATATCGTTCCATCCGTGCGAAGCTTTGAGGTTCGTCGTCATATGGTCCGATATGCATCATCTGAAGGCACAACCCTTCATGCAATTCCTCGAACGAAACATCGCTCCAAGGGGCGCTCGGTCTCTTCTTGCCTGCCGTTTCGATCGTTGTACGCGCTAGCTCCGGCGTGACAAAGTCGGGCTGCCTCATCATGAGGGTATACACCAACCTGTCTTTATCGAGCTGGGACTGCCCCCGCGCTTCCTCCTCCAAATCCCATATTCCTTCTAGCGGGAAGATCGTATAGTCGTAATACCCTTCCGGAGCCGGACCTTTGCGTGGGCTCATCTTGATTCCGTAAGATAACGAATACAGAAGGCCGACATATTTGTTTTCCATGCGCCATCATCTCCTCTATCCGATAAACGTCATCCCATTATTATAGAACAAACGTTCGCAACAGACAA
>JAQSXN010000155.1 GCA_029256665.1 Paenibacillus sp. | reverse complement strand
GACGGAGCGACAGGCGCGACGGGGTCGACGGGAGCGGACGGAGCGACAGGCGCGACGGGTCCGACGGGAGCGGACGGGGCGACAGGCGCGACAGGGCCTACTGGAGCGGACGGTGTGACAGGTCCGACGGGGCCGACGGGAGAAGGAGGCGCTCCGGGAGGCGGCGCCGGCGTATTGGAGACGGTGAAGCTGGGCGACATCGATGTACTGATCCCCTTTAACGCAGGAGCGGGCAATAATCAAGCACTAGGCGCGATTGTCTATAACGGGCAGGCTATGACCATTACCACCGTATCCGCCTATATCGCTCAGGCGGGGGCCGGAACCGGCGATTTCCAAATGGCGATACTCATGCCCGTAACCAATTCCTCCGCGGTCGTTATTGGCGTCACTCCGTTGGTGACGACCATCATGCCAGCCTTGTTTACGCTGGCGTTGACAACACCCGTTAACATCGCCGAAAATGCGGTCTATTACTTGGCCGTATACAACCAGGTGAATGCGTCGGAAATAGCAGGAAGATTAACAGGTGTAGGCACGACGATCGATGCCCCTCCCATTAACTTCCGGACTCAGAACCTTACCGGGTTTACGCTTGGAGACGTGCTCGATGTAAGCGACGTCAATCTTAGGTTGTCGCCGTGGCTGGCAGCCAGATGATTTCTCAAGCGACAAAAAAAACGTCAACCGCGGGTTGTCCCGATGGTTGACGTTTTTAATTTCCCGTTCGATTATTACTTAACCGCCGCTTCGTAACGCTTGCCTACCTCGGCCCAGTTTACAACGTTCCAGAACGCAGCGATGTAGTCAGGGCGCTTGTTTTGATAGTTCAGGTAGTAAGCATGCTCCCAAACGTCCAGGCCAAGGATCGGCGTCTCGCCTTCCATGATCGGGCTGTCTTGGTTAGGCAGGCTGTATACTTTCAATTTGCCGTTAGCAACCGCAAGGAATGCCCAGCCGCTGCCGAAACGGGTAGTTGCCGCTTTAGCGAAGTCGGCTTTGAACGTATCGAAGCCGCCAAGCTCGCTCTCGATTGCCGCCGCAAGCGCGCCGGTAGGGGCGCCGCCGGCGTTAGGGCCGATCGTTTCCCAGAACAGGCTGTGGTTGGCATGTCCGCCGCCGTTGTTGCGAACGGCCGTGCGGATGGATTCAGGTACGCTCGCCAGATCGGCGATCAACGCTTCGATCGACTTTTCTTGCAGCTCGGGAGCGGACTCCAGCGCGGCGTTAAGGTTCGTAACGTAAGCGTTATGGTGACGTCCGTGATGGATTTCCATAGTCGTAGCGTCAATGTGCGGCTCAAGCGCGTTGTGCGGATAAGGCAATGCAGGAAGTTGATGTGCCATTAATAAAGTCCTCCTAAGTATATGTAGTGTAATCATTTCCATTATCCCCTATCGGAATGAATAAATCAACATTGCTGTTGATAAAGTCATGCGAAGAGATGAACGCGGGAAGTTTTCCGCAGCCTCAAATAGGATGTCGCATGCCCCCGAACATTATGCGAAATATACGCGAATCTATTCATTTTATACAAAAATATAAGCAATATTAATTGAAAGCGCTTAATATTAAGCGTTTTCAGTCGATAATGGGCGATTTATATAGATATTTTAAAGAATTTCAAATATTTTAGTAGGATTTCGGCGTTATTCGTCGTATGATAGACAAGTACTCGACTATGACAAGGTATAGAAGGTGTTAAGGTATGAACGTTCGTTCCTTCCAATTATCCGATTACAAACCACTTACTGCATTGCTTGAGGAAGTACTTACCGAGGAATGTTACGAGCAAACGATGGAAGCATTTGCTCGCCAATTGTCATGGGATAGCGAGCTGGTACTCGTCGCTGTCAAGGAATCAGAGGTTGTCGGCATGATTATCGGCACGATCGACAACAACAGAGGCTATTATTACCGTATTGCAGTTTCTCCTGCGCATCAACGAATCGGCATCGGCAAGGCGCTAGTCGCCTCATTGCGCATGCGGTTCGAGCAACGCGGCGTCAGCAAGATTCTAATTACGGCCGACGAGCACAACGAGCCGGTATTGCCTTTGTACGAGTCAATGGGCTACGAAACGGCGGATTTCTTCCGATCGTTCCAGAAGCTCAGCATTATCACGGGATAAATAAATAGAGAAACAATCCGCAAGGATATTAGGCTAGGAGCATATCTGCATCGCCGTTGCAATTGGCGCTCGGATATGCTTTTCTTATTACAAAGTAAGTGAGAGTTCACCTCTATAGTCGTATTTGAAGGAATACCTTCAGCAAGGAGCATGACAGCATGGACATATATGAACAATGCGTAATCAAGAGCTTTAAGCACAATGGTCATATCCACCGGCTGTGGCAGCAGAATTGGCTTGTCCCGGAGGATCGGCTGGCCAGCGAGCATCGCGACGAGTCGATGATCGTACTCATCAATCGGCAGACGCCAATCCAGGAATCGGATGGTAAGCAGTGGATCAGCAGGGTGCCGGCCGTGTCTTTTTTTATTCCCGGCGAATGGTTTAACGTCGTAGCGTTGTTGGAAGCAAACGGTGTGCGTTACTATTGCAACGTGGCTTCTCCTCCCTATTTGCAAGGCGGCGTGCTGACTTACATCGATTACGATCTGGACGTGATCCGAACGGCGGACGGGAGCAGGTATATCGTCGATCAAGACGAATACGAGAGGCATAAGCTCTTGTATCATTACCCTCGCCAGGTGGAGGATAAAGTAAGGCAAGGATTAAACGCTTTGTTATCGCGAATCGAGCATAAGCAGACGCCGTTCCGGGACGAAGTCGTCATGCGTTATTTCGAGGATTGGCTGTCGTTGTTCGGAGATTCGGAAGAATGATGATCGCCAAGGAAATAAAAGATTGGCTAAAACAATCGTTATAGCAATAGGCCTTTTCTATATCCTACATTACCTAGTATTTCATTTATCCACGGTCGAAGGGCTGTCGATGGAGCCCACGCTCAAGCAGCGTCACTATATTGAAGGAACACGAGGTGATACTAATGAAGGATGTCATGATCTACACGGACGGCGCATGCTCGGGCAATCCCGGTCCTGGAGGCTGGGGCGCCGTTTTGTTCTACGGAGCGCATAAGAAGGAAATTTCCGGCGGGGAAAAGGACACGACCAATAACCGAATGGAAATTCAGGCCGTCATCGAAGGGTTGAACCTCCTCAAAGAGCCGTGCACGGTCAAGGTATACAGCGATTCCGCTTATGTCGTCAACTGCTTCCAGAAGGGCTGGATTCATGGATGGCTGCGCAACGGATGGAAAAACAGCAAAAAAGATCCCGTCGAGAACCAGGATTTGTGGAAGCAGCTCTGGGCGCTTATGGGCAAGCACAAGGTGGAATACGTAAAGGTAAAAGGCCACAGCGACAACGAATGGAACAATCGCTGCGACGAGCTGGCGCGAGAAGCCATCAAACGGTTATAGGCGATGACGGACATGTGGCAAACCCTTAAAGAAGAGATGAAGGAAGCGGCGCGGAGCCTCGGCATCGACGCGATTGGCGTCGCATCTCCCGATCCGTTCGTTACGCTTAAGCAAAGGCTGGTTCGTCACCGCGAGCTGGGATACGAGTCGGGTTTCGAAGAACCGGACCTGGAGCGGCGGACGAATCCGTCGCTTTTGTTCGACAAGCCCCAAAGCATCATAGCCATCGCCGTCGCTTATCCCTCCAAACTTAACGATCCTCCGAAGTCGGAGCCCGGAGCGAGGCGAGGGATCATGTCCCGTTCCGCCTGGGGCGAGGATTACCATAAGGTGCTGCGCGACCGACTCTCGAGGCTGGAGGCCTGGCTGCGCGATAGAATGCCGGATCTGCGGGCCGAGAGCATGGTCGATACCGGAGAGTTATCGGACAGGGCGGTAGCGGAGCGGGCAGGCATCGGCTGGAGCGCCAAAAACTGCTCCATTATATCGCCGTCGCTTGGATCCTGGATGTACCTCGGCGAGATGATCACCAATCTCCCTTTGCCGCCGGACGAGCCGGTCACGGATGGCTGCGGCACGTGCACGAAGTGCATCGATGCTTGTCCTACGGGCGCGATCGTGGCGCCGGGCCAGCTAAACGCCCAGCGCTGCATCTCGTTCGTGACGCAGACCAAAGGCATGGTATCGGACGAATTGATGCGCAAAATCGGCAATCGATTGTATGGCTGCGATACTTGCCAGATCGTATGTCCCGAGAATCGCGGCAAAAATTGGACGCATCAGCCGGAGTTCGAGCCCGATCCGGAGCTTGCGAAGCCGCTTCTCGTTCCCCTGCTTGATATGGGAAACAAGGAGTTTAAGTCCCGTTACGGGCATACCTCCTCGGCCTGGAGAGGGCGCAAGCCGATTCAGCGCAACGCCGTTATCGCGCTGGGCAATTTTAAAGAAGCCAGCGCCGTGCCGGATCTCATACGCGTTTTGACGGAAGATCCCAGACCGGTGCTTAGAGGAACTGCGGCTTGGTCGCTTGGCCGGATCGGCGGCGATCTGGCCTTGGAAGCGCTGAAACGGGCATCGCAATCCGAGGAGAACGAAGAAGCAAATACGGCCATAAGAAATGCGATAAGCGCCTTGCTGGAGCAACTTTCAACTGGAAACGATTAGTCGAATGTTCCCTCTGGTAATTCGTTGCGAAGCCAGCATGGACATGCTATGATACAGGGATGTCAGGTTAGTAAATGGATACATGATGATGGAAAGGTGCAGGTGGTTGGCATGGAATGGTATAGTATCGTAATTCCTATTGTGACTTTGATCGTCGGACTTGTCGGCGGTTTTCTCATCGGAGTTTTTTATCTTCGTAGACAAATCGAGCGGATGCAGAACGATCCCGAGATGATTCAGAAGATGGCTAAGCAGATGGGATACAATCTCAACAAACAACAAATGTCACGCGCGCAAAATATGATGAAAAACCAAAAGATGCCTAAGAGATAAAGGCAAGCAGGAACCGGAAGGGGCGGTAACGAATGGCGGGACGGAAGGATTACGTCAATTCGAATGTAGCAAGTAACCGGGAGCAAATCGAACATCACGTGAGGGAAATTCTAAAGCTGCTCGGCGAGGATGTCGAACGGGAAGGACTTCTAGAGACGCCTGCCCGCGTTACGCGGATGTACGAGGAGATATTTGCCGGTTATGAGGTAGATCCGCGCGAAGTGCTTGGCGTGACGTTCGACGAGCAGCACGAGGAGCTTGTCATCGTCAGGGATATCGTGTATTACAGCCAATGCGAGCATCATATGGCGCCATTCTTCGGCAAGGCGCATATCGGTTACATTCCGAGCGGAAAGATTGCCGGACTGAGCAAGCTGGCGCGTCTCGTCGAGGCGATTACGCGAAAGCTGCAGGTTCAAGAACGCATTACGACTCAGATCGCCGATATTCTGGAGCAGGAGTTGTCTCCGCATGGCGTCATGGTCGTCGTCGAAGGCGAGCACTTGTGCATGTGTGCTAGAGGCGTCAAGAAGCCGGGAAGCAAGACGGTAACCTCGGCAGTAAGAGGCGAATTCCGCTCAAGCCCGCCGCTTCGTACGGAATTTCTGGCACTGCTCAAGCAATAATTTTTCAAAAAAGGATGCGATACGCTTTCGAGCGATCGCATCCTTTTTTGTGCGCTTGGCAGCGCAATCGAAAAAAGTGATTTTATCCAAAATTCACGATTGTAAATAAAGGATTTTTCTGTAAGAAGGCGAATACATATTCGCATGTAAAAAGGAGGCCATCCAAATATGAGCAATTTGAAGGAAGCGAAGATGTTCGAGACTAACGTCGTATGGAGAGATTCGTTCCACGTCATTGGGGAGATGATCAGATTTGATCCGGGGGAACAAGCGAAACCATCCGATAATGAAATCGGCAAGCTGTGGCATCGATTCAATGAGCGCGTGCCCGAGATTGGCCAAGTCGTCGGGGGAGCTTACGGCTTAAGCTTGTTCGATAACTGCGAAGGGATTGGCAAACCGTTTGATTATTTGGCTTCTGTAGGCGTGTCGCACATCGAGGACGTCCCGGACGGAATGACCTCGAAATCGATTCCGGGAGGAACTTATGTTGTGCTCACGCGCAAAGGGACAATCGACGAAATCGGAGAAGCGTACCGGTATTTGCACGGACAGTGGCTGCCTGCATCCGGGTACGAGCCGGCCGGCGGAGCGGAATTCGAGTATTACGACGAGCGATACCTGGGGAATTTCGATCCGGAATCGGTGATGGAACTATGGTTGCCCATCAGGCCCAGCCAGGAAGCGCCGGTCAGGAACTTCATCTCCAGCGTTTTCGTACACGTCACCGATCTTCGCCGCTCTGCTGAATGGTATAGCCGGCTTCTCGGGCTGCCCGTCATGGAGGAACGTTTGAACGGAGGTCCCGTATACTGGTTCGATTTGCCCGGGACGGGGCTCATTCTAGATAACAACGAAATGAATCGAAGGAATCCCGAATGGAGCGAAGAGCGGAAGCCGTTGTTCGCATTCTCCGTCAGAGGAGGGATCGATGAGGCTTATGAATATGTTTCGGCAATGACTTCCCGCATGTACATGGACTCTGCCGAGCATCATCCGGGAATGGCCTATTTCACGTTCGGCGACTTGGAAAGCAACGCGCTGATGGCTTGTTGGACGCTTGACAACGCTGAGGTTTCCGCGCCGGCATCATCCAGTCCCATACTGCCGCGTATCGGGGCCGTTTTTGTCGACGTGAAGGACAGGCGGGCGATGGCCGGATGGTACTCGTCCTTGCTGGGGGTTCCATTCGACGATTCCCTCCCAATCGAATCCATCTTTACGATTCCGGTCGAACGCGGGGCAAGTCTGCTGCTGGACAGCAATCGTTTCGACAAAGGGGAGGATTACCAGATCCGCTTCTTCTTCGATACGGCCGACCTGGCAGCCGCCGAGCTGTACGCCCGCAAGCAGGGCTTCCAATTCCATTCCGGAACGGAATTAGCAGAAGACGTTTCTTTCTTCATCTTGCGGGATCCGGACGATAATCTGATCATGGTGTGCGGGCTGAACGGGAGGGAAGGGGAATGAAGCCGACAATCGTCAGGAAGGAAGCCTTTTCCTTAGTCGGATTCGAAAAATATACGTATGACGGTGCGGCGTCGATTCACGAGGCATGGGATGCCTTCATGAGCCGCTCCGACGAGATTCCGAACGTCGTCCATTCAGCCGGTACTTACGGCTATGAGGATTATTCCCGCGATTTCGTCCTAGGCACGGGCACGGGAGACATGCCGAAGTTCTATTATATGGCCGGCAAAGAGGTTACGAGCTTGGCCGACATTCCCGAAGGGATGTCCGGCAAGAAAGTGCCGGCGGCGACTTATGCGGTTTTCCGACACGAGGGTCCGCTCGCCGCTATGGGGCGATTGTACCGACATATCTATGACAAGTGGCTACCGCAGTCGGGTTACGATATCGACCCGAACGTTTGCGGCGACTTCGAGCATTATCCATTGCCTGTGACGGACCCGGAAAACGCGGTCGTGGATATTTATCTTCCGCTCGTTCCGGCCGTCGGTCATCGCGAACGCGTTGAACGCGTTACCCTGCCGGACCTGAAGGCGGCGGTCATCGCGTCCCCTTGCAACGGCTACGGCACGAGGGAAGCTTGGGCCGCGCTGAAGGCGCTGGCCGGTCAGGACCCAAGGTTCGGCGAAGCGAAGGAGGGCGTCGTCCTCATTCCCGAGTGGCAGTGGGCATCCGGTGTCGAGCGGCTGTGGACCGGCGTCTTCGTCGACTCCTTCGAGGGACTTCCGGACGGTATCGAGAGACTGACGATTCCTTCGAGGTCTTATGCTCGGTTACGCGTTCAAGGCGACCGGACGAAGATGGAAGAGGGCTACGCCTTCTTGGAAGAGTGGTTCCAGGTAAGCGGTCTCGAGCGGGACCAAGCCGACGGCACGTTCGGCTTCGAGATTAATCCGATTACGCCGATCAATC
>JAQSXN010000154.1 GCA_029256665.1 Paenibacillus sp. | reverse complement strand
TCCAATCCCGACCTGGTCGTTACCGGACTAACCTGGACGCCTGTGACACCGGTAGAATCGAGCGCGATCACCTTCAGCGCTACCGTGAGCAATAACGGCAGCGCGGGTTCAGGAGCTACGAACGTCGGATTCTACATGGGCAGCGAGCTCGCGGGAACCGCGCCGGTAGGCGCGCTCGCGGCCGGAGCGACTACGACCGTTACGTTCAACGCGGGGACCAGAGCCGCGGGCACTTATGCGCTTAGCGCCAAAATCGACGAGAACAACTTGGTGATCGAGCAGAACGAAGCGAACAACAGCTACGCAAGCCCAACCTCGCTTGTCGTGGCGCCCGTGACGAGCTCCGACCTTGTCGGCACGGTATCATGGACACCGGCAACGCCGGTTGTCGGCAATGCCGTCTCGTTCACGGCGCAACTGAAAAATCAAGGCAACCTGAGCTCTGCCGCCGGGGCGCACGGGGTAACGCTGCTCGTCAAAAACCAAGCAGGCTCCACGCTTCAGACGTTAAGCGGTACGTACAACGGCACGATTGCCGCAGGGGCAACCGTCAACGTCAGTCTGCCGGGAACTTGGACGGCTACCAGCGGTTCCTATACGGCGTCGCTCTCCGTCGCAGCCGACGGCAACGAGCTGCCGGTCAAACAAACCAACAACAATAGCTCGACCGGCTTGTCCGTCTATTCGGCAAGAGGGGCAAGCATGCCGTACACAAGGTACGATACGGACGATGCTTCCCGAGGAGGCGGAGCCGCGCTCATGACGGCGCCGACATTTAATCAGGCTTTAACGGCATCCGAGGCTTCCGGACAAAAATACATCTCTCTTCCCTCGAACGGATCTTATGCGCAATGGACGGTCAGACAGGGAGAAGGAGGCGCCGGAGTTACGATGCGCTTCACGATGCCTGACTCTGCGAACGGAATGGGACTTAACGGTTCCCTCGACGTATACGTCAACGGAACCAAAGCGAAAACGGTGCCGTTAACGTCTTATTACAGCTGGCAATATTTCTCCAGCGATCACCCGGCGGACGCTCCGGGCGGCGGCAGGCCGCTCTTCCGATTCGACGAAGCGCACTGGAAGCTGGATACGCCGCTTGTCCCCGGAGATGTCATCCGCATTCAGAAGAGCAATGCCGACACGCTGGATTACGGCGTCGACTTCCTGGAGATCGAACCGGTGCCGACCGCGATCCCAAGACCGGCGAATGCCGTCTCCGTAACGGATCACGGGGCCATCGCGAATGACGGCGTCGACGATCTCTCGTCGTTCAAAGCGGCAGTGACGGCAGCCGTCGCCGCGGGCAAGACGCTGTACATCCCTGAAGGCACGTTCCATCTGGGCAATATGTGGGAGATCGGATCCGCGAGCAATATGATTAACGACATTAACATTTTAGGCGCAGGCATCTGGCATACGAACATTCAGTTCACCAATCCGAACGCCGCGTCCGGCGGAATATCGTTCCGCGTGCAGGGCAAGCTTGATTTCGGCCATATCTACATGAACTCGAATCTTCGTTCCAGATATAATCAGCAAGCGGTGTACAAAGCGTTCATGGATAATTTCGGCACGGGCTCCAAGGTGCACAACGTATGGGTCGAACATTTCGAATGCGGCTTCTGGGTAGGCGATTACGCGCATGTTCCGGCTATCATCGCGACGGGACTCGTCATCGAGAACAGCCGCATCCGCAACAATCTCGCGGACGGCGTCAACTTTGCCCAAGGCACGAGCAGCTCCACCGTTCGGAACAGCAGTCTGCGGAACAACGGCGACGACGCGCTTGCCGTATGGACCAGCGATGTCAATGGCGCGCCGGCCGGAGTGGGCAACACGTTCTCCTATAACACGATCGAGAATAACTGGCGCGCGGCGGCTATCGCCTTCTTTGGAGGAGGCGGTCATAAAGCGACGCATAATCTCATCATCGATACGGTCGGAGGCTCCGGCATCCGGATGAATACCGTCTTCCCGGGGTACGCCTTCCAGAACAATACCGGCATCCTGTTCTCGGATACGACGATCATCAATAGCGGAACGAGCCAGGATCTATACAACGGTGAGAGAGGCGCGATCGATCTCGAAGCGTCCAACAGCTCCATAAAGAACGTCACGTTCTCGAATATCGACATCCTGAACACGCAGCGCAGCGCGATTCAGTTCGGATATGGGGGCGGCTTCGAAAATATTGTATTTAACGACATTAACATTAACGGAACAGGACGCGATGGCGTTACCACGTCCCGCTTCTCTTCGCCTCATCCGGGAGCGGCGATCTATACGTACACGGGCAACGGCTCGGCTACGTTCAACAATCTAACGACAAGCAACATCGCGCATCCGAACACCAACTTCGTGCAGAACGGCTTCGGTCTCGTCATTCAATAAGCGAAGCGCGAATCTAAGCTAATCCGCTATAACCAAACGAGCAACCTGCCTCTTCGGAGGGGTTGCTCGTTTTGCGATATTCGCGATCTTCGTGCTCCCAGAGTTTAATAGCTTTGCCAAGACAGCGATCCTCTGTATACTAGATTCATGCCCTAATAGAGATTTTTGAATAATGGGCGTGAACCTTATTTTACGTGCAGCGATAGAGGAGATGAGCGTTTTGACGCTTCAGCAATTAAAATACGTCATCGAGGTGGCCAGCCGCGGCTCCATTAACGAAGCGGCCAAACGGCTGTTCATTTCGCAGCCGAGCTTGTCGAACGCCATAAAGGATTTGGAAGTGGAGCTAGGCATTTCGATCTTCGAACGAACGAACAAAGGAATCACATTGTCGAAGGAAGGCGTCGAATTTCTTAGTTACGCCCGTCAAGTGGCGGAGCAGGCCGAATTGCTCGAGAGCAGGTACTTAAACGCGAAGCCGTCGCCGCAGCATTTTTCGGTTTCCACGCAGCATTACGCGTTCGCCGTTAACGCTTTCGTCAGCCTGGTGCGCGAACATGGCCATGATGAATACGAGCTGACGTTGCGCGAGACCAAGACGTACGAAATCATCGAAGACGTGAAGACGATGCGGAGCGAGATCGGCATCCTCTTCTTGAACGAATTTAATGACAAAGTGATCAACAAGCTGCTCAAATCGGCGAATTTGCAGTTTACGAGCTTGTTTACGGCCAAGCCGCATGTGTTTATCAGCATTCGCAATCCGCTCGCCGGTCAAAGGATCGTCACGATCGAGGAGCTTCGGGATTATCCGTATCTATCGTTTGATCAAGGAGAATACAACTCGTTCCATTTCTCGGAGGAGATTCTAAGCACGTTGTCGCATAAAAAAAGCATCCGGGTGAACGACAGGGCAACGTTGTTCAATCTCCTGATCGGATTAAACGGCTACACGATATCCACTGGCGTATTAAGCTCGGACCTAAACGGCAACGAAATTATTCCGGTGCCCCTCGCGATAGACGAGAACATCAACGTCGGTTGGATCGCGCAAAAAAACATGCCTCTGTCCGCGTTGGGCACGGCTTATATCGAAGCGCTAAAAGAAGCGGTCGCTCCGTGACGATCGCTTTTTTTGCGCCGCTAGTTATAGCTTATAGCTATGACCAGATATAGATTTAATGAGTTACGCTATACCTGCGAATCCATGATATCGTTTGAGTAACAAATAGAGGGAGTGTTGCAGAATGGCGAAGAGCAGCGTGCTGGGGTACCCGCGGATCGGCGGGAATCGGGAATGGAAGAAGGCTCTGGAGGGGTTCTGGGCAGGTAAACTAACTGAGGAAGCGTTCGAAAACGAGCTGCGCGACATCCGGATCGGACATTGGCGCAAGCAGCAAGAGCAGGGAATCGACATCATACCCGTTGGCGACTTCAGCCATTACGATCAAGTGCTGGATACGGCAACGATGTTCGGAATCGTGCCTGCCCGGTTCGGCTACGGCGGAGGCCCCGTACGGCCCTCTTTGTATTACGGCATCGCAAGAGGGACGAAGGAAGCGGCAGCCAGCGAAATGACGAAGTGGTTTAATACGAATTACCACTATATCGTGCCCGAGTTTGACGGGGCGCAGCCGTCGCTGACGGAGAACAAGCCGCTGCTCGCGTATCGGGAAGCCAAGGAAGCGCTGGGCATCGAGGGCAGACCGGTCCTGATCGGGCCCCTAACCTTCGTTAAGCTGTCCAAAGGCTACAAAACGTCCGAAATCGACGCATGGATCGACCGATTGCTGCCTCTATACATTCAAGTGCTTGCCGAACTGGCGCAAGAAGGCGTCGCTTGGGTTCAAATCGACGAACCCGTTCTTGTTACACACGTGAACGAAGAAGATATAGTTCGCTTGAATCGAATCTATGGCGAACTTGCATCGGCCGTGCCGTCGCTGTCGATCATGCTTCAAACCTACTTCGAATCGGTCGAATATTACGGCGATATCGTTGCCTTGCCTGTCGCGGGGATCGGTCTTGACTTTGTTCACGGATTGGAAGGCAATCTGGCGGCTATCCGTCAACACGGTTTTCCTGCGGACAAGGTGCTTGGGGCCGGCATCATCGACGGGCGCGGCATCTGGAAGGCACAGCTGCGCGAGAAGCTAGCGCTTGTTGGCGAGCTGGAGGAGATCGTAGCCTCGGATCGGTTAATCGTTCAAACATCATGCAGCTTGCTTCACGTGCCGGTTACCGTTCAATCGGAGACCAAGCTGCCGGCGGAGCTCAGAAACGCGCTTGCTTTTGCGGACGAGAAGCTTGTTGAGCTGGTCGTATTGACGAAAGCCGTTAACGGCGGCGTGCTCTCGGTGGAACAAGAGCTGGGGGTTAGCGAACGAGACATCGAGACATTGCACCGTTCGGACGCACGCAACAGGACGACGGTAAGAGCGGCCGTGGACGCGATCAGCGTTCGAGAACCGAACCGGAGCAAGCCTTTCGCGGAACGGCATGCCGAGCAGCAGGCGAAGTGGCAACTGCCCGTATTCCCGACGACGACGATCGGCAGCTTCCCGCAAACCGCCGAAGTCCGCAAGGCGCGTCAATCGTGGCGCAAGGGCGAGTGGAACAACAAGCAGTACGAGTCGTTTATCCACGATCAGATCGATGTGTGGATCGGGCTGCAAGAAGAGATCGGGCTTGACGTCCTCGTTCACGGCGAATTCGAGCGGACGGATATGGTGGAATTTTTCGGAGAGAAATTGGCCGGCTTCGCTTTCACCCAATTCGGATGGGTGCAATCGTACGGCTCCCGCTGCGTAAAGCCGCCGATAATTTATGGCGACGTTGCGTTCGAGGAAGCGATGACCGTCGAAGAAACGCGCTACGCCCAGGCCAAGACGAGCCGTCCCGTCAAGGGGATGTTGACCGGACCGATCACGATCATGAACTGGTCGTTCGTCAGGGAGGATATATCGCGCGAGCAGATCGCATATCAGCTTGCTTACGCGCTTCGTCAAGAAGTCGAAGCGTTGGAGTCGGCGGGCATCGGCATGATTCAAGTCGACGAGCCGGCCGTTCGCGAAGGGTTGCCGCTCAAGCAGAAGGATCAGGCGCAATATCTCGACTGGGCGGTCAAGGCGTTCCGCATGACCACTTGCACGGCGCAGCCAACGACGCAGATCCATACGCACATGTGTTATTGCGAATTCCACGACATGATCGACTCCATCGAAGCGATGGACGCGGACGTCATCTCGATCGAGACGTCGCGCAGCCATGGCGAGCTGATCCATAGCTTCGAGGAAAATACGTACGGACTCGGCATCGGACTTGGCGTCTACGATATCCATAGCCCGCGCGTGCCGAGCGTGGACGAGATGACCGGCATGATCGATCGCGCTTTGCGCGTGCTCGACCCTAAGCTGTTCTGGATCAACCCGGATTGCGGCCTCAAGACGCGCGGCTTGGAGGAGACGGTAGCATCGCTTCGCAACATGGTAGAGGCGACAAGAATCTCGCGCGACAAATATGCGGTAAACGTTTAATTCAAGAGAACAGGCAGGGCGCCTTGCCAGGTTAGCTTGTTGACATACAGGGTTTACAATGAAACAAGCCTTGCCGGCCGACTCGAAATCGGCTTGCAAGGCTTGTTTGCTCATGCGCGAGGCGCCCATAACATAATCGAGACGCCTACGATGCAGACCGCGGCTCCGATCCAATCGTATAGGTCTGGCGCCCGGCGGTCGACGAGCCATCCCCATAGGACGGCAAGAACAACAAAAACGCCGCCGTAAGCCGCGTATACCCGGCCGAAAGAGGGGAAGTTCTGTAAAGTCGGTATAATGCCGTATAGGATAAGGATGAGGCTCCCGGCTACGCCATACCAATACGATTTGGATTCCCGGAGCCAGAGCCACACGAGATATCCGCCGCCTATCTCCGCCAGTCCCGCAACGATAAAGATCAATATGGATATCGCCATTCGGATGCCCTCCTTAAACCATGCATTATAACCACAGATAATCCAATAAGGCTAGCCATAGATACAATTGTCAAACCATATCGATTATAGTCGATTTGTCAGGTTGTTGGAACAAAAATCTCGCATCGTAATAATAGATTGCCGGATATCGTGAAATCGAAGAAGTTTCGCAAGATATGCTAATTGGATGGAGTACTTCCATCGGTTACAGTAGCGCTAGAGATCCGGTATCAGCAGTCGACTAGCGAGGAGGGCAAGGTCATGCGCATGGAGCAATTGACGGAAAAACACTTAAACGGAATTCTATCATTATGGAATCGAGAATGGTCGGAGCTGTTCCCGCTCAGGAGCCGGCTAATCGAGCAGAACGTCTATCATGACCCCAATTGGCTTCGAGAAGGCTCTTGGGTTGCAATGGATGAATTAGATCGATTGGTCGGGTTCGTGACCGCAAAAGGGTCGCGGGACGAGCTGGAGCCGTTCGGCATCCCGCGCGACTTGGGCTGGATTCAGGCGCTGCTCGTCGCGAAGCAGGAACGAGGAAAAGGCATCGGCAGCGAGCTGCTGCGAAGAGCGGAAGACGCGCTGCGTCGACACGGCGCCCGTCGTATAAGGCTTGGAAACGATTTGCAGAGCCGTCTATTTCCGGGATTGCCAGAGCCTGATGCAGACGCGAAGCAATGGTTCGAGAAACGAGGGTTTTCCTATCAGGAGGAGGTATACGATCTGGTCAACCACTATGCGGAAGGCGTAACGGTAGAACTTCCCCAATTGCACGGCGCCTCATTATCGGTAGCGGTTAGCTCCGACAGAGAACGATTGGAAGCCTTTATGTCCCGTTGCTTCCCCGGAACCTGGGATTATCAGCATCGCGAATATTGGAAGCGCGGCGGTACGGGAAGGGAATACGTGATGCTGGAACGGGATGAACAGGTGATCGGGTTCTGCCGTATGAACGACGGTCAATCGCCGTTGCTCGCCCAGAACATCTATTGGGAACAGGCATTCGATGCGCCGCTCGGCGGAATTGGTCCGCTTGGCATCGACGAAGAGTACCGAGGATACCGATATGGCATCTCGATCGTGCAAGCGGCCATCCATTATTTGCTCGAGAGGGGCAACAGGTCGATCGTCATTGATACGACGCCATTCGTGGATTTTTACGGCAAGCTCGGGTACGGCACTTGGAGAACATACGCCAAATACGAGAAAACGATACCCGAGTGAGCGTTACTTGATTATTTTGCAACATCAGGAACCCCGAATTTAGCGTTATAAACGCGAGGAATGATGACAGCGATACTTAAAATGATAAATAGAATCCCTCCGTAAACGACGTATTGCGTGCCAATTCCTGAAATGATAAGTCCGCATATACTAGCGCCAATCGTGGTTCCCAAATTTGCGGATGTCAAGAAAATGCCGTTAGCAAATTCGGGAGCTTCGGGCGCTGCGGATACGATCCAATATTGCGTCAGATTTCCGCCAATCCCCGCCAGTACCCCCCAAGCGAAAATAATAAAGATCATCGGCAAGTTGGAATGACCCATCATAATAAGCAAAATATAGACGAATCCTAATAAAAACGGATAACTCGTTATTGTTTTTAGCGCGTGATGCGAAAG
>JAQSXN010000153.1 GCA_029256665.1 Paenibacillus sp. | reverse complement strand
TGACATCATGCTTATGCCGGGAAGAGGCTTCTAGAACTCTTAACGGCCGCGGACCCGTCTAACCTTTTCGTTGGCCCGACGATTCACGTAGCGCTCGATCGCTTGCTCTCTTCGCCTTATCTTCGCCCTTTTCACATGCGCGAGCCCTTCGCGTTTCTCCTGGGTCATCAGCAGCATGTTGGCGTTGGCGGCAAGAATCACGACCGAAAAAGCCAGCCACAGAAACCAGAATACGCCCCCCGCCCCTTCCAGCTCCGCGAGCCCGACGTCCGAAAACGCGTAAAACAACATCCCTGCCGCGATCAAAATGTAAATGCCGTGCTTCAGCTTGCCCGACTTCTTATTATCCATCGCCCTCAGCTCCCACTCTTGGTCCATGATTCCATATCGCATCGCCTTCTTGGCCGCGCTCCGCCGCCGGCATACGCTTTGGCGGTCCCGCATGCCTGTCCGCGCTTTCCTGCAGTATATGCGCGCTCCGTGCTTCATATGACAGCCCGCTATCACAAACAAGGCGTATGGCTCATATGATGCATTAGTTCGTGCAAACACCCATAGGCCCATGTCTCTATTCGCAATTGCTCCTGGTTTGGAAGGAGAATCGAAATGCTTAAAACGAAAGTTGCCATACAGGTGACGAGCTCCGGCACGCTGCCGGAGGATACGGTCATGTTAGGCGATGCCTATGTGAAGCTATGGAAAATCCCGGTCGGGCAGCATGTGCTCCTAAAGTTCGGCGCGTTCCGCCAGTCGCTTAAGATCATCCCGTCGGCGAAGGCGGACGGTCTTCGGATCAGTCCGGCGCTGGCCGATCGCATGGGGCTGCCGGCGTCCGGACGAACGCAGCTTCGGTTCTCCTATCGCTCCGGCACCATATCCGTCGGTCCGCTGATCGGCGTGCTCATCAGCCGCGATTATCCCGGAATGCCGGATAAGCCTTTCGGCACGATCACCATGTTCTGCAAGGAGCTCGTCGAAGCTTGCAAGGCGCAAGGCGCGCATGTCTACTTCTTTACGCCGAACGGGCTGACCGGCAACGCCGACCATGTCGTGGGCTGGGTATACGCCGGCGGCTGGAAACAAGAGCGCATGCCGGTTCCTGATATCGTGAACAACCGGCTGACGACAAGGAAGCTGGAGAACGACCCCGACGTTCAGCAATTTCTAAGAGAGTCGAAGCGCCTGCACGGGACCGCCGTGTTTAACGAGAAGTTTCTCGATAAAACCGAAGTTTTCGACGCGCTGCAGAAGGACGCCGAGCTCCATCGCTACTTGCCCGAATCGCATATGCTTCGCAATTACGCCACGTTCAAAAAAATGTGCGAGCGGTACAGCCAGGTTTTTCTGAAGCCAGCGCGCGGCAGCTTGGGGAAGGGCATCATTCGCGTATCCCATCTGGAGGGCGAGAGCTACCAAGCTCTGCACGCGACCAGCGCGGGTTCGAAACGCGTCGTATACCCGACCTTGCCGAAACTATATGCTTCCATCTCGGCCAAGATGAAGACCGCCCGTTATCAGATCCAGCAAGGCTTGCATTTGATCGAAATACAGAAGCGTCCCGTCGACTTCCGCGCGCTCGTGCAGAAAAACGCCGCGGGCAAGTGGGTCATTACCTCCATCGTGGCGCGCACGGCGGGCAGCCAGCAATTCGTATCCAACTTGGCGCGCGGAGGCTCGCTTAGCACCGTCAGCGCGGCCGTTGCCAAATGCAATCTGAGCAGCAACGTCAGCCGGACGGATTCCGCCAAACGTCTGCGGCTCGCCGCCCTGCACGTCGCTCGGGGGATCGAAACCCATATCCCGGCCCATTTCGGCGAGCTTGGCATCGATCTCGCGCTCGACGCCGGAGGCAAGGTTTGGCTCTTGGAAGTCAATTCGAAGCCGTCCAAAAACGACAACACCCCTTTGAACGAAGGGAAGATTCGGCCGTCTGTCCGAATGATGATTCAATACGCCCGACATCTGTCGGGATTCTAAGGAGGCAGCAGCCATGCCGCAAAGAACGATCGCACTTGGCATTATGGCAGCTTCGCTAGCGGGCAGCGGGACGGTGTCGCCCGGAACGCTACTCCCGCCGGAGCCTAATCTGTGCCGCAATTTAAGCGCCGCTTCGGCAGCGCTTGGCATTGACGTATACGTTTTTTCCCCCGACAGCTACGATCCCGCGTCCGGAACGCTGATCGGCTGCCGGCTCGAAGGCGGGAGCTGGCAGCCCTCGCGGGTGCCGCTGCCCGACGTCGTATACGACCGGAGCTTTCCCAAGTCTGCCGACAGCCGAAGACGGTGCGCCGCCGCGCTCAGCGCGCTCGGCGAACGGAAGCGCCACGAACGGATTAACGGAAGGCTTCCTTCCAAGCTTCGCGTCTACGATTGCTTGCGCGGTTACTCTTCGATCGCCCCCTACCTGCCCGCGACGGCTCCGTACCGCAATATAAGCCAGCTCGAATATTTGCTGCCGGATCTCCCGCGCGGGGCCGTCCTCAAGCCGGCGGCCGGGATGCAGGGCAGAGGGTTTCTGCATATCGAAGCTCCTTACTCCTCATCGACGGAACTGATCGTTCGGGGAAGAACGCGTAATAACGTGTCGTTCAAGCAAGCCTTCCGCAGCTTCCCCGCGCTCGGACAATGGCTTCAATCGTTTATGGGGAGCTCCCCGTTTCTCATCCAGCCTTATCTCCCTCTGCGAACCGCGGACGACAGACCTTACGACATACGGGTCTTGCTGCAGAAGGACGAGAAAGGGCAATGGCAAGTATCCGGCTCGGCCGCGCGGCTCGGACAACCGGAATCGCTGACTTCCAATCTGCACGGCGGCGGCAGCGCCCAGCCCGCGGCGGATACGCTGGCGGCGAGCTTCATGAGAACCAAAGCCGAACATTTGCTAGCCAAAATTCATACGATAAGCGGGCAGACCGCCGTGTTGCTCGAAGAGAACTTCGGTCGATTCGGCGAGCTCGCCTTCGACTTCGGACTAGAACCTAGCGGCAAGCTCTGGCTTCTGGAGGTCAACGCCAAGCCGGGGCGCGACGCCTTCCGGCAAACCGGCGACCGCGCGGCGGCAACGCTCTCCATTACCCGGCTGCTGCAATATGCCCGCTATTTGACGAATCGTGGCGGCAAGGCCATGACGACGGCCGACGAATCCGCTTCCCGCCTCTCCCGCCCGCAATCGAAAAATCGGCCATGAGGTTATGGTCTTCAAAAGTTCAGGAGGTTTATCGATGAGTTTGACAACTTGCAACGTCCATTTCTCTCAAGCATCCGATAAGATCGTGTACGTCTCCAGATCCCTCATGGGGCAGCTTAAGCTGTCCGGCAAGAAGTCGACCCTTCTCCGGCTGGGAGGCGAAGTCATTACCGCGGCCATTAAACCGCTCAAACGCGCCGGCAACCACCTGTACCTTTCCGCGGGCGTGCGACAATCCATCCGAGTGCCCAAATCCGGCATCGTCTTCATACAGGCGAACGGCGACAACGAGATTCAGCTAGGTCCGCTGGTGGGCATTCTGACCGATACCATTCACGAATCCGAAAGTTATCCGTTCGGGACCCGCTCCGGATTCATCAAGCAAGTCATCCGTTCAGGAGACCGCAAAGCGTTTATGTTCGGCTTTACGCCCGGCGACATTAACTGGCAGCAGGAAACCGTCAACGGTTATTTCCTTAATCCGCAAGGGGGCTGGTACCGCAGAATCGTGCCGCTGCCGGATGTGATCTACAACCGCCTGCCCAACCGGAAGGCGGAAACCTCGGCCTATATCAGCGCCGTGCGCGAACGATTCGTGAAACGCCAAATTCCGATATTCAACTGGAGCTTCCTTAACAAAGCCGATGTCTACAAGCTGCTCGACAACGATCCCGAGGCGCTTGCCCACCTCCCCGAATCCGTGCCGAATCCGTCTTCCGCCAAAATAAAAGAGATGCTCGACAAACATAAATTTCTATACTACAAGCCGGGCGGAGGCAGTCTGGGCATCGGCATCTACCGGCTGACGTACCATCCCCGCCGCGGATATTTTGTTCGTTACCGCCGAGGCAGCGAGAACGTGCTGGTCAGATACAGCAGCTTCCAGACGATGATGCGCATGCTCCAGGCGCGCCTGGGCAGCCGAATGAGCGGCTATGTCGCGCAGCAAGGCATAAGGCTTATCGAGCTGGACCGCTGTCCCATCGATTTCAGGTTCCATATGCACAAGAACGGCAGCAACCGCTGGATCGCGGCCGGCGTAGGGGCCAAGAAAGCAGGGCGGGGCAGCGTCACGACGCATGTCAAAAACGGAGGATCCCTGCTTACGCCGGATCAAGCGCTCGGCCGCACCTTCGGCGGCGAAGCCGGCGCCATGCTGGAGAAGGCAAGGCGGGTCGCCGTCAAGCTGTCCGAAGCGATCGAACGCAACTATCCCCATCGCCTCGGAGAGCTTGGGCTCGATATCGGCATAGACAAGGCAGGCGAAGTCTGGATGTTCGAAGCGAACGCCAAGCCCGGCCGCTCGATCTTCAAGCTTCCCGCGCTACGCTCCGAGGGCAAAGCCTCCGTGTCCTATATCGTGGACCATTGCCTTTATTTGAGCCGCTTCCAAGGGGGAACGGGCCAATGAGCATGATCACGCAAGAGGAACGGGAGACGCAGATCGCAACGCTCAGCAAAGCCTTGCCCGTCTTCGCGATTCTGACCGTCGACGAACCGGGCGGCGACTTCCGCGGCAATCGCGCCAACTTCGCCGACCTCATCCGTACCGGCCAATCCATGGGGTTCACCGTATACGTGCTGACGGCCAAGGAGCTGCTGCTTCGTCGCAAGAAGCTAAAGGGATATGTCTATAACAAGGAAAGCGGGGGGTGGCAGCTGGCGCTACTGCCCTTCCCCAACATCATATACAACCGGATTCCGCAGCGGGAAGACGAGATGCAGCCTGCCGTCAGGCGGAAGATCGCCGCTTGCCGCAACCATCCGCGGCTCGCGCTGTTTAACCCTACCTTCTTCAATAAGTGGCAATTGTTCGAGTGGCTTCGCAAATCCAGCCGGACAAAGCCGTTTATCCCCACGACCAGGCGGCTGGTAACCGCGAGCGGACTCGGACGGCTGTTAAGCAAGCACGCCTACCTCTATCTCAAGCCGGAGAGCGGGAAGGCGGGCAAGGGCATTATGACGCTCCGCGTCCACCAAGATAAACCTTTGCCGTACCGGCTCAAAATACAGGAGGACAAAAAAAGCTCCACGTATAATTGCTCCTCGATGCAGAAGCTGTGGACCCGCATCCAGAAGCAAAGCGGCGGCGCGGCTTATATCGCCCAGCAAGGCATCCCGCTCGCTTCCTTCAAGGACCGGAGATTCGACCTTCGGGCGCTCGTGCAGAAAAACCGTTCGGGCGTATGGGAGCTTACCGGACTCGGCGCAAGGATCGCCGGAGCATCCAGCATTACGACGCATGTCCCGCGCGGCGGCAGAATCGAGGATCCCGAGAAACTTCTGACGTATTCATTCGACGCGGAGCAGGCTCATATGCTGTTACAGAAGGTGAGGCGCACGACCGTCCTGATCGCGAGGCAGATCGAACGCGCTTCGAGACAGCGTCTCGGCGAAATGTCCATGGATCTTGGCGTGGACGGCGACGGCCATCTCTGGTTCTTCGAGGCCAACTCCAAGCCGATGAAATTCGACGAGGCCCATATCCGCCAGAAGTCGCTGGAGCGCATTTTTCAATACAGCGCTTATCTGATTCGCAAAAAAACGAACAAAGCGGGAGGCGCTTGAGATGGATCTGCTGCTTCTGACACCGGACATTTGGCGCGCGGAGCGCAGGAGATTGATCGGCTTCGTGCTCCGCAACGGAGAGAAGCGCATTACGACCGCCTCCCTTCACGCGTTGCGGGATCTGGATGCCGCCTCGCTTGAAGCGGACGGCGGCGGATGCAGCAGAGCGGTCATCGCGGTCACGAAACAGAACGGGATGATAACCGGACTCGGCTTCGCGTCGGATGGCGGCGACGGCGGCTGCCTGCTCGTCGTCCGCCAAGGCGCCAGGCGTCTCGGCGTGGGGACGATGCTGATGAAAGCGATGATCGGGCGGCTCGGCCGGCTTTCTTGCCATGTCGCCGCCGACAACGTACCCAGCATGGCGTTATGCTTCCGGATCGGCATGAAGGCCGTATCCATACACAAAGGGCCGACCGGCAAGTCGACGCTTAGATTCGAAAGGGGAATGCTGCATGACGCAGCCCGTACTGGGCATATTGACACTCTACCTCAATGATGCGGGCACGCTGGAAGAGAGAAAATATTATGAACGCATGACCGTGGAGGGACGCAAACTCGGCCTTCAGCTATTCGTGTTTACGCCTCAGGACGTCAATGATGCGAAGCACCGGATCTACGCGCATTTCTACCATCCGGAATCGGGAAGATGGGCGCGGCGCTGGACCGCTTTCCCTTCCCTGATCTTCGATCGATGCCGCATTCAGCGAACGCCTCGTTTCGAACAACTGCTGAAGTTCCGTTCCCGCTACAGCCATCTGACATTCCTGAATCGTCCGCTGCGCAACAAGTGGCAAATTCACGCTTTGTTGTCGAAGGACAACCGGTTCAGCGCCTATCTGCCTAGAACCCGATATATCCATTCCGTAAACGACGTCCGCGATATGCTGAAGTCCCATTCGCTGCTTTACTTGAAGCCGATTAACGGCACGGGCGGGCGCGGCATCCTGCGTATCGAGCGGCTCGCAGGCGGTCTCCTAAACGTGCAGGGACGGGACCAGAGTCGTCGGATCGTCCCGCCTCAGCGCATGAGCGGGGATAAGCTGGGAAGTTACTTGGCGAAGTGGAACTTGCAGGATGTCCGTTATATCGTGCAGCAAGGCCTGCAGCTCAAGTTATCCAATGGCTGCGTACATGATTATCGGCTGCTCGTGCAGAAGAATGGCGAGGGCAAGTGGGGGATGACAGGCTGCGCGGGCAGAATCGGCGCGCCGGGCAGCATTACGGCCAATCTTCATGGCGGAGGGCGCGCGGCCAAGATGGATCAATTGCTGGAGCAATGGATCGGGGATGCCGCCAAGCGGGACGCGGTCAAACGGGAGGTCGAACAATTCGGCGTCGGTCTCGCCGAGTATCTCGAGTTATGCTGCGGCGCGTTATGCGAGCTGGCGATCGACCTCGCGATCGACAAGCGCGGGCGCATCTGGCTGATCGAGGTTAACCCGAAGCCGGCCAGGGAAGTGTTTATCCGGGCCGGGGAAACCGAGACGTACCGGCAAGCGATCGTGCGGCCGCTCGAATACGCGTTATGGCGTCATAAGCAGAAGCAGCGCAAGCCCGCGGCGGGCGTCGCGTCCCGCGACATGACTGAACCGCCGGCCCATACGGCCGTCTCTCCGGAGACAGCGGATCAGGATGACAATAAGATGCGGCGGCCGTCACCCTAATCGCGCACAAAAAAATCACTTTGCATCTGGCGGCATGCTCCGGATGCAAAGTGATTTCTTTTGCGATGAAGTTTACAAGGTGAAACGGCTGTCGCCGTCTTAGTACTGGAACGGCATTCTCCCCGTTCGAACTGAACTATCCTTTTCGTTACGAGAACTAAAAACAGTGCACTTTTACACCGTTTGGACCACCGTCCTCGGATTTTGTAACCTGGACCGTGCACGTTTACACCGTTTGGAGGAGAGAGCCAGCTAGGTGAGCGAGCCAATCGACTGTATGAAGGTTTAAAATGCTACACGGTCACGTCTGAATGGATAATAGCTCCGGAAAGGAGCTGATCCGGATATCGGCGCCGGAAAGTTCGGCCTGCTTGCCGTAAACCGCATAGGCGCATCCAACCGTCGTCAAGCCATTTTTGCTCCCCGCTTCCACATCCGACGAACGATCGCCCACCATCCAAATATCCTTGGAAGGCGTTAAGCCATGATCTTGAAGCAGCCTTGCGACCAGATCGACTTTGCTTGCGGTTCCGTATTCGCCCGCGCTGTACAGCCCGTCGAACAAAGGATC
>JAQSXN010000152.1 GCA_029256665.1 Paenibacillus sp. | reverse complement strand
CTGCCTCCGGCCATATCTGGCGATAGGTAATACGGCTTTACAAAGTAGAGGGGGTCGATCTCGTGGAGGTCGACAAAATCCATATTTGAATGACCCGCGCCGAAGGAGGATTCATCCATGTATACCGTCTGGAAAGGCCATCAGCTTCGGGCTGGCGCAAGCTCGAGGGACTCCGATCTCGCAGACCTGCCGCTGCTCCATTGCGATCAGGGGGTCGCCCCGGAGGAACTGTCCAAAGTCTTCAATACGAAAAAGGCAAGTTCGTACTGTTTAGCGACGAGGAGATCGACTGATCGTTGTCGTTAAAGGTAGGTTATCCATTTGCCGGCCGGGAGATGCTTGTCGCGGGATTGGGCGATTTAGGAAATCGACGGTTACGAAGTTCGTTGACAGGTGATGTGCGGTTTGTTACGTTTAATTCATATTATTCATATGAAAATACTGGACATTAAAAGTCGAGGTGAGCACTTTGAATATCGAAAATATTGAAGCATTCGTTTACGTCATTCATTTCGGGGGATTCAACAAAGCGGCGGAGGCGTTGTTTTTATCGCAGCCTTCCGTTACCGCGCGCATCAAGTCGCTCGAGCAGGAGCTGAATTGCAAGTTATTCGAACGGGCGGGCAAGCAAGTGCAAATATCGGAGGACGGCCGGCGATTCCTGCCCTATGCCCAGCAATTGATCCTTATCTACAAGACGGGCAAGCTTCAAATCCATCAAAAAAAATCGCCGCAAAGCGAATATCGCATCGGCTGCACGGTTTCCGCGGCCAATTACGTCGTTCCCGACCTGATCCCCTATCTTAGCGAAAAATTCCCGCTTGCCGGCTATAAGCTCGTTACGGGCACGACGGACGATATCGTGGCCAAAGTGTTGAACAAGGAAGTGGACGTGGCGCTTGTCCGCAAGGCCCATCATCCCGATCTTCATTCCGTCAAATTTTACGTGGATCCCATTCGGTTATACGTGTACGAGAATCATCCGTTTATCGGCAGAAAGAGGATAACCGTCGAGGAGGTAGCCGAGCAGCCGCTCGTGTTTTTCGAATGCGGATCTCTCGACTGGCTTCGCGTTCACCGCGTGTTCGAATCGCTTGCGCATCCGCCGAATATCCGGATTCATACGGACAATTCGGAGATGGCGAGAAAACTGATCGTTCGGAAGTCGGGCATCGGATTTATGCCGGGGTTAAGCGTTCGTCATGAAGCCGCTGCCGGGCTGCTGCACCCGCTCATGCTGCCCGAAACCGAGGGCATCTCGCTTCAAACGAACGTTATCGCTTTGCCAGGGGAGCATGCCGAGCTGTTTGAGGCGGTTGCGCAATTCGGCAAAATCGTCGGAACATTGGATTATTGAATCGTTATATAGAACTTCTCTATTAGTCAACGTGTCGGCGCATGTGCTAAAGTTTAGTCAACCTATAATTCATACTTAACGGGTAGGAATTATAAGAATAATAAAATGGCCGAATGCGAGGGAAAAAGGATGGAGAAAAAGACAAAAAAATGGCTGGCTGTTACGATGACGATCGCGCTAACGGGGGTACTCGCAGGCTGCGGCGCGAACGGCGCGAACGGCGCGAACCAATCGGAGCCGGCAAGCGGCAATTCAAGCGCCGCCGAACCGATCAAAATCATAGTAGGCACGGGGACGCAATTTCCGAATGTTTGCTTTATCGACGAGAACGGCAAGTTGACGGGTTACGACGTAGAGCTGGTCCGAGAGATCGACAATCGCCTGGAGGATTACGAATTCGAATTCCAAACGCTGGAGTTCACCAATCTGCTTCTCAGCCTGGAGACGAAAAAAATCGACATGGTCGCCCACGAGATGGAAAAAAATCCGGAGCGCGAAGCGAAATATTTGTTCAACAAGGAGGCGTATTCGCACTGGAAAAACAAAGTCGCCGTCGCTAAGACGAACGACTCCGTACAATCCATCGACGATCTGAAGGGCAAGAAGGTGTTGACGACGGCGACTAGCGCGCAAGCCATCATCCTGGAGAAATACAACAAGGAAAACGACAACGCGATCGAAATCGTCTACCAGAACGGCGGCGCCAACGATACGATCCAACAAGTCGTGTCCGGCCGCGTCGAAGCGTTTCTCTCGGCGGACTTCACTTTGCCGCTGATCGACGCGAACGGCGAGCTGAAGCTAGTCGGTCCTCCGCTAAGCGAATCGAACACGTTGTTTATGTTCCGCAAGGACGATCCGGATCAGCAGAAGCTGGCCGACCGCGTCGATGACGCCATTAAAGAGATTAAAGCAGACGGTACGCTTAAGAAGCTGAGCGAGCAATGGCTGGGAGCCGACTATACGACATCGGAAATCTAATAAAAAGCGCGAGAGAGAGAAAGGAGGATCGCGGCGATGGGAGCAGCCTTTGAATTCGGTTACGTGCTTGAGTATTTCGTCAAGCTCCTTCCGGCCATCAACATCACGTTAGCGATCGTGGCGTCCTCCATTGCGCTGGGGCTTGGCATCGGGTTCGTCGTCGCCCTTCCCCAGCTGTATCATATCCCGGTTCTGAAGCGGCTGTCGCACATATACCTGTCGTTCTTCCGCGGCACGCCCGTCCTGATTCAACTGTTCCTGTTCTATTACGGCTTGCCGGAAATGTTGAAAATCATTGCGATCGATACGGCGAAAGTGCCGGCGCTGTATTTTGTTGTCTTGACTTACGCGTTGCATAGCGGCGCGTTTATGGCGGAAATGATCCGGGCCGCGGTCGGCGCCGTCGATCGCGGGCAAGTGGAGGCCGCTTATTCGGTCGGGATGTCCGGTCCGCAAGCTTTTGTCCGAATCGTCTTGCCGCAAGCGCTGGCAACGGCCTTGCCGGTTTTCGCAAATCTGGTTATCGCCAATCTAAAAGATACCTCGCTTGCGTTTACGCTCGGCATCATGGAGCTGACCGGCAAGTCGCAGACGCTCGCCGTCATGTCCCGGCATTTCCTCGAGACGTACATCGCGCTCGCCATCCTTTATTTCCTGATCAGCTTTATCCTGGAGAAGCTGTTCCTTCTGCTTGAGCGCAGGCTGCAGAGAAGGGGGCTCACTGCCTTATGAAGCTGGACTACGAATTTATATGGACGGCGTTTGCGGCTCTGCTCGGAGCGGTGCCGACCACGCTGGCGATCACCGTCGTCTCCGTGGGCTGCGGCTTCGTGATCGGAACGGCCGTCGCTCTGTCCCGCCAGTTCAAGGTGCCGGTGCTGAGCCAGCTTGGCGCGGCTTACGTGACGTTCATCCGGGGCACGCCGATGATTACGCATCTGTTGCTCATTTATTTCGGCTTGCCGATCCTTGTGGACGCCGCCGCGGAATCGTTGGGAATCGGATTCAGGTCCGTCTCCATTCCAATGGTCGGGTTCGCGTACATTTCGTTCTCCATCACGGCTGGCGCATACATGTCGGAAGTTGTTCGTTCCGGCTTGCTCGCGGTGAATCGCGGGCAGCTCGAGGCCGCTTATTCCGTCGGGATGACAACGGCGCAAGCCTTGAGGCGGATCGTGCTCCCGCAGGCGTTTGCCGCAAGCTTGCCCAATCTGTCCAATATGCTGATCGGCATGCTTCACGGCTCGACACTCGCCTTTACCGTATCGGTCGTGGAGATTAACGCCAAGGCCCAGATCGTGGCCACGACGAACTGGAAGTTCTACGAAGCCTACTTGGCCGCGGCGCTTTTATTCTGGGGACTCACGTTTATGATCGAGCGTTTAACCGCGCTTGCGGAGAAACGCTTCAAGCTGTACGACCGGGGAGGCGTATCATGATTACTTTAAACCAAATCCGCAAGAGCTTCGGACGCAACGAAGTGTTGAAGGGAATCGACCTGACGGTCCGGCGAGGTGAAGTGGTCGCGATCTTGGGTCCGAGCGGTTCCGGCAAAACGACGCTGCTGCGCTGCATCAACTTTTTGGAGAAGCCGGGGGCCGGTCGAATCGCGATCGGGGAATTCGAATTCGATTGCCGGAATCACGGCAAAAAGGATGTCTACGCATTGCGGCAAAAATCGGCGATGGTGTTCCAGCAATACAATCTGTTCCGGCACAAAACGGCGCTGGAAAACGTGATGGAAGGTCTCGTGGTCGTGCGCAGGGCGCCTAAGGATGAAGCGCGCGAACGCAGCGTTGCCTTACTGGAGAAGGTCGGGCTCGGAAGCAAGCTGAACGCCTATCCGAACGAGCTGTCGGGCGGACAGCAGCAGCGCGTGGGCATTGCTCGGGCGCTGGCGCTGAATCCCGAGGTGATCTTGTTCGATGAACCGACATCTGCGCTTGATCCCGAGTTGGTCGGAGAAGTGCTGACGGTCATCCGGCAGATCGCGCAGGAAGGCATCACGATGATTATCGTGACCCACGAGATGGGCTTTGCCCAAGACGTGGCCAATCATGTCGTGTTTATGGACGACGGCGTCATCGTGGAACAAGGCGATCCCAAGCAGCTGTTTCGGTCGCCGAAAGAAGAGCGGACCAAACAGTTTCTTAAGCGGATCACGCCGGAAAGCGCATATTCGATATAACGTACAGGGGGAATCAACAACATGGCTTATTCGTTCGGGATCTTGGACCAAAGCATCGTATTTCCGGGATATTCGGCCGCCGAGGCGCTGGAGAATACCGTTAAGCTTGCGCGTCTGGCGGAATCGCTTGGCTACGAACGGTTCTGGGTGGCGGAGCATCATGATTCGCCGGGTACGGCGGGATCGTCGCCGGAAGTGCTGATCTCGTATTTGCTCGCGCAAACGAAGAACATTCGGATCGGATCGGGCGGCGTCATGCTGCAGCATTACAGCCCTTATAAAGTCGCGGAGAACTTCAACCTGCTCGCTACGCTAGCGCCCGGGCGGGTCGAACTCGGCATCGGCCGCGCGCCCGGCGGGCTTCCGCGATCGACTAAGGCGCTTCAGAAAGGCGTGACGGAACCAGAAACGCTTGATTCGAAGCTTGCTGAGCTCAGAGCGCTGCTTGTCGGTCCCGCGGGAGAATCCCATCCGCTTGCCGGCTTGACGGCAAGCCCGCTGCCGGCGGCGCCGGCGGACGTCTATCTGCTTGGCACCAGCATCGCAAGCGCGGAGTTGGCCGCGGAGCAAGGGCTGCCGTACGCGTTCGCCCTCTTTATCAATAACGATCCCGATACGGCGCTGGCCGCATTCGAGCTGTACAGGACGCGCTTCAATCCCGAAGCCGGCGGCGTGCCTAATCCGATCCTCGCATTATCGGTCATCGCAGCGGATAGCGAAGAGGAGGCGAGCGAGCTCGCCGGTCAGCATAAGAGCGTGCGCGTGACGTTAGGCAGCGGCAAGACGGTTAACGTCGCCACGCTCGAGCAAGCGGCCGAATTCGCCAAGCAAGCCGGTGAGACGCATACCGCCGTCGAACGCGATGCGGATATTACGAGAGGCACCAAGGAAGCGGTACGGGCAAGGCTGCTGGAATTATCCGAGCGATACGGCGTACGCAGCTTCGTGTTCACGACGATCATTCCGGATTTCGCCAAGCGCGCCCGATCGTTCGAGTTGATCAAGGAAGCTTTTGCGGAGGAGCTGGTATGAGCGCGCCTTCGAAGCGCGTGGATTCGGGTCAACGAGTTATCGCGATCAGGCGGTGGCTGCACGAGCATCCTGAATTGTCGGGCGAGGAACGCGAGACGACGGAAGCGATTAAGCAATGGTTGCACGAGGCTGGCATTCGCGTCATCGATTACGGTCTGCAGACGGGCGTCGTGGCGGAAATCGGTGGCAGCGTCGGCGGTCATGCGAGTGGGGCTGCTTTTCAATCCGAGAAATCGGGTCGAAGGTTGCCTGTCGTAGCGCTAAGGGCGGATATCGACGCGTTGCCGATCCGGGAGGAGACGGGACTTCCGTTCGCGTCGAAGATCGATGGCCGCATGCATGCCTGCGGCCATGACTTTCATACCGCGGCATTGCTCGGAGCCGCACTCGCGTTAAAGGAACGGGAGAACGAGCTGCCCGGCATCGTAAGGCTTCTTTTCCAGCCGGCCGAAGAGAAAGCAAAAGGCGCTCAGCAGTTGATCGCCGCGGGCGCGCTCGACGGCGTGGACGCGATATTCGGCATCCACAACAAACCGGATTTGCCAGTGGGGACGATTGGCGTGCGAGGGGGACCGCTTATGGCGGCAGCCGACGGGTTTGTCGTGGAGGTTGACGGCATCGGCACGCATGCCGCCTCGCCGGAAGCCGGCCTGGATCCCATCGTAACGGCTGCTCATATCATTACGGCGCTGCAATCCATCGTTAGCCGGAACGTGAGCGCGCTAGACAGCGCCGTCATCAGCGTCACGAGATTAAACGCCGGCAGCGCTTGGAACGTGATCCCGGACAAAGCCGCCTTCGACGGCACGATCCGCACGTTCGCCAAGGAGGTTCGGCAAACCGCCCGGCATCGATTCGAGAGCGTGGTAGCGGGCGTGGCGACCGCGTTCGGCACGACGGCCCGCGTGAAGTGGCTGGAAGGCCCGCCCGCCGTCGTCAACGACAATCGCTGGGCGGAGGTCGCGAGGAGAAGCGCAACAGCCGAACAACTGGAAGTGATCGAATCGTCGCCGTCGCCGGCCGGAGAAGATTTTGCTTTTTATTTGCAGAGAACGCCGGGAGCGTTTCTGTTTGTCGGAGTCGACGGGCCGCATCCTTGGCATCATCCCGCATTCGATTTGAAGGAAGAGGCGCTGCCGATAACCGCAAAGCTGCTCGAGCGGTTGGCCGTCGATGCTTTGCATGAGCTGGCCCCGGCGGAATCGGGGAGCAGAAGCGCGGGACATCATTAATTGAGGAGGTTGGAATAGATGAGCAACGCGGCAATTACGGCGCAATCGACGATCGCTGCCTATGTCAACGCATATGAAGAAATCGAACGAGAGATCGCGGGACTTTCGGAGGAAGAGCTGAGGTGGAAGGCTACTCCTCTCTCGTGGAGCGTCACGGAGGTGTTCGCCCATTTGGTCGATCACAGCATCGTCGTCTCGTTCCGGATCCGCGAAATATTGGCGGGTTCGACGGTACGGCTTCCGAGCTTCGACCAGGACGCCTGGGTTGCCGGCCAGAAAGCGAACGAGGAGCAAGTGGCGCATATCGCGGCGGCGGCGCATTCGCTGGTCGGATACAACGCCCGTCTGCTAGGGCGCTTGAGTGATGCGGAGTGGGCGGCGACAGGCGTGAACGCGAAGGGGGACGCGGTTTCCGTCGCGGATATCATCCCGGCGTTCGTGTCGCATGTGGAGAGGCATCTCGGCCAAATACGGCGGATCAAGGAGCAAGCTGCTATTGGGAAGGAAGTGCGCTGATGGGCGAACGCGTAATCGGCGAAGCGAGCGAATCCCGGTCGATCGTTCATGAGCGGCGGATCGTTATCCGTGCGGCAGGAGCCGGAGATCGTCAAGCGCTCCAGGACGTGCTGCTCGACGCGTACGGCGAATACGAAGAAAAGCTGCCTGGGGAAAAGTGGTTCGAGTACAAAGCCAGCATCCTGCATGCCATCGAAGAAGCTCCGACAAGCGCCAGGCTCGTGGCGGAGCTGAACGGCGAAGTCGTAGGAAGCGTGTTTCTGTTCGACTCCGCCGAAAAAGCTTACGGCCATCCGGAGCTTGGCATCGAATCGCCGATTCTTCGGCTTCTAGCGGTGTCTCGCAAAGCTCGCGGCGCGGGCGTGGCGACGGAGCTGATCCGCGCGAGCGCGAATTTCGCCAGGGACAAAGGAGCGGCAACGCTTCATCTCCATACGTCGGATCTGATGGACGCCGCGATTCGCTTGTACGAGCGGCTGGGTTTCGAAAGGGCATACGACAAGGAATTTATAAACGGAGACATTTTGGTCAAAAGTTATCGACTGCAGTTGGGAACGCGGGATTGCTTAGAAAAAAACATTGGAGAAGGATAGGGAGGAAGTGCGATGGGGAACAGAAAACAAATCAAATTCGGGGCCATTATCCACGGCGTAGGCGGCAATATTTCCGGGTGGCGTCATCCCGAGG